>NZ_JBYSZY010000030.1:0-77343 GCF_058787635.1 Variovorax sp. FW305-3-2-15-B-LB1
CCACCGCTGCGGCCGCCACCGCCGCCGCCGCCGTAACCGCCGCCGCCGCCACCACCGTAGCCGCCGCCGCCACCACCGCCGTAGCCGCCACCACCGCCGGTGCGGGGGGGACGTGCTTCCATCGGACGGGCTTCGTTCACCGTCAGGGCGCGGCCCTGCAGCGATGCGCCGTTCATGCCTTCGACAGCTGCGAGTGCTTCAGCGTCCGTGCCCATTTCGACGAAGCCGAAGCCCTTCGAACGGCCGGTGTCACGTTCCATCATGACCTTGGCGCTGACGATCGAGCCGAACTCGCCGAAAGCCTGTTCCAGGTCGTTGTCACGCACGGAGTAGGCGAGGTTGCCCACGTAAAGTTTCTTGCCCATGGAGGGACTCCTAATTCAAACCAAAAAAACACAAAGCGATGGAGTCCCAGAATCACAACAAACTAATGCGCTGTGGCGCGAAACTGACCGATCACCAAATTACGTGCACGGGAGCCGAAGCTCGCAGACACGTGAGCCGGATTATCCGGCCCGATTTCCGAAAAAAGGGGGGAAATCTTGTGTTATCGAGAAACATTCCGACCCGACGGGCGGTTTCGCAACGGTTTCAGGAGGTCGGACAGGCCGTTGTGGTCTATTTCATGCATCAAAGCGAGCAGCCGGCCAATTTCTCCCGCGGGAAAACCCTCGCGCGCGAACCAGGTCAGGTAATTTCCGGGCAAATCGGCGATCAGCGTGCCCTTGTGCTTGCCAAAAGGCATTTCGAGCGTCACCAGGCGCTGCAGGTCTTCGGGGTTCATGCGATCTTCAGCCGCCCGCGCGCTTGACCGTGTGGCCCTGCTTCACGAGGGCGGCGATCACCACCTCGCGGTGATCGCCCTGGATCTCCACGGTGCCGTCCTTCACCGTGCCGCCCGTGCCGCAGGCCGCTTTCAGCTGCTTGCCCACGGCTGCCAGCGCCGCCGCGTCGAGCGGCAGGCCCTTGACCACGGTCACGCCCTTGCCCTTTCGGCCCTTGGTCTCGTGCGATACGCGGACAATGCCGTCCGTGGCCGCCGTGCGGGCCTTCGCGAGTTCCTTGCAGCGGCATTGCGCCATCGGGGCGCCGCAGTCGGGGCACATGCGCCCGCCCGCCTCGGTGGAGTACACCAGCGTGCTGCCGGTGCGGCTGTTCTTCATCGTTCCCATTCGATCCGTCTTTCTTTCGATCTCTCTCTTTTTCCCGGTGCCCGTTCCATGCCATTCGATACCCTGGGCCTGACCCCCGCGCTCGCGCAAGCGGCCGCCGCGAGCGGCTTTGCCGCGCCGACCGCCATCCAGGCGGCGGCCATCCCTGCCATTTTGCAGGGCCGCGACCTGCGGGGCTCGGCACAGACCGGCTCCGGCAAGACGGCCGCATTTTCCCTGCCGCTGCTGCAGCGCCTGGCCGCCGAGCCTGCCTCGTCGGCGTCGCGCCGGCTGCGCGCGCTGGTGCTCGTGCCCACGCGCGAACTCGCGGCCCAGGTCGGCGAGACGCTGGAAGATTTCGCGCGGCACCTGCCCGAGCGCCTGAAGATCGTCGTCGCGGTCGGCGGCGTCTCGATCAACCCGCAGATGATGCGCCTGCGCGGCGGCGCCGACATCGTGGTCGCCACGCCCGGCCGGCTGCTCGACCTGGTCGAACACAACGCACTCGCGCTCGACGCCGTGTCGACGCTCGTGCTCGACGAGGCCGATCGCCTGTTCGACCTGGGCTTTGCCGAGGAGCTGCAGCGCATCCTGGCGCTGTTGCCCGCGCGGCGCCAGAACCTGCTCTTTTCGGCCACCTTCCCGATCGCCATCCAGGCGCTGGCCGACGACATGCTGCACGACCCGGCGCTGGTCGACGTGCAGGGCGAGCCCGGCACCCGGCCCGACATCGTGCAGCGCGCCATCGAGGTCGACGCCGCCCGCCGCACCCAGCTGCTGCGCCAGCTGCTGAAGGACAACGAAGGCACGTGGGACCGCGTGCTGGTGTTCGTCGCCACGCAACACGCCGCGCAGACCGTGGCCGAGAAGCTGTACCGCAACGGCATCTACGCCGTGCCCTTTCACGGCGACATCGCGCAGGGCACGCGCCGCGACATCCTGGCGCAGTTCAAGCAGAGCCGTTGGGACGTGGTGATCGCGACCGACCTGGCGGCGCGCGGCCTGGACATCGCGCAACTGCCCGTGGTCATCAACTACGACCTGCCGCGCTCGCCCACCGACTACATCCACCGCATCGGCCGGACCGGCCGCGCGGGCGCGAGCGGGCTGGCGATCAGCTTCGTGAGCCCCACCACCGAGGCGCACTTCCGCCTGATCGAGAAGCGCCAGGGCCTGCGCGTGCCGCGTGAGCGCATCGCGGGCTTCGAGCCGACGGAGGCGGCGCCGGTGCTGGTCGATACCTCGGGCAACGGCGGCATCAAGGGCGCGCGGCCGAGCAAGAAGGACAAGCTGCGCGCGGCGGCCGCGCTGGCCGCACAGGCGGGCGGCGGGGAAGACGCGGACTGACGCGCGTCAGGCGTCAGCCGGCATGAAAGGATGCCGGCGGGTGCTTCGAACGGTTTTCCGCTTTCGTGCGTTGCGCGCTATGCGTGCTGCTTGCCGAGCAAGCTCGCCATCAGGTCCACCGGCAGCGGAAACACGATGGTCGTGTTCTTGTCCGAGCCGATCACCGTGAGCGTTTCCAGGTAGCGCAACTGGATGGCCTGCGGCTCCTGCGCCAGCACGCGCGCGGCCTGGAACAGCTTCTCGGACGCCTGCAGTTCGCCCTCGGCATGGATCACCTTGGCGCGGCGTTCGCGTTCCGCCTCGGCCTGCCGCGCGATGGCGCGGATCATGGATTCGGTGAGGTCGATCTGCTTGATCTCGACGTTCGACACCTTGATGCCCCATGACGCCGTCTGCACGTCCAGCGATTCGCGCACATCCAGGTTGAGCTTCTCGCGCTCGGCCAGCATGTCGTCCAGCTGGTGCTTGCCGAGCACCGAGCGCAGCGTGGTCTGGGCCAGCTGGCTGGTGGCGTTGAAGAAGTCCTTGACCTCGATGATGGCCTTGGCCGCATCGACGATGCGGAAGTAGACGACCGCGCTGACCTTCACCGACACGTTGTCGCGCGAGATCACATCCTGCGTCGGCACTTCGAGCACCACGGTGCGCAGGTCGACGCGCACCACCTGCTGGATGGCCGGGATCACGAACACCAGTCCGGGCCCCGCCACCTTCGAGAAGCGCCCCAGCGTGAACACGATGCCGCGCTCGTACTCCCGGAAGATCCATATCGCCGAAAAGAGCAGCGCCGCCAGCAGGACTAGGGCGACGGCGCCGATGCCATAAGTGAAAGAGAGCATGGTGATCTCCCGCGACCCAGCAAAGGTGCTGGACGGTTGGACCCCCGCTGCGCAGCAGCGTTCCTGCCGGGCCGAAATGAAGGTCGCTACACCCACCCCAGCTGCCGCGCCGCCAGCTCCTTCATGATCTCCTCGGCGCCGCCGCCGATCATCATCACCTTGACCTCGCGGTAGACGCGCTCGCTCACGGTGCCGCGCATGAAGCCCATGCCGCCGAGGATCTGCACCGCCTGGTCGGCGCAGAACTGCATGGTCTGCGTGGCGTGGTTCTTGAGCAGGCAGACCTGCGCCACCCACTCGGGCGCGTTGATGCGGCCCGCCGCCTCGTGCGCGTCGCCCTCGGCGGACACGGCCTCGAGCCAGGCCTCGGTCGAGGCGATGCGCATCTGCATGTCGACCAGCTTGTGGCGCACGGCCTGGTGTTCGATGAGCGCGGCGCCGAAGGTCTTGCGCTCGCGCGACCAGGCCAGCGCCTCGTCCAGGCAGGCCTGCGCGAAGCCCAGCGCGCCGGCCGCGAGCCCGACGCGCTCGCCGTTGAAGTTGCCCATGACCATGCGGAACCCGCCGCCTTCTTCGCCCAGCAGGTAGCGCGCGGGCACGCGCACGTTGTCGAAGTGCAGCGTCGCGGTGTCGGAGCACAGCCAGCCCATCTTCGCGAGCCGGGTGCGCGAAAGGCCGGGCGCGTCGCCCGGCACCAGCAGCATCGAGAGCCCGCCCGCGCCGCGGCCTTCGCCGGTGCGCACGGCCACGGTGATCCAGTCGGCGCGCATGCCCGAGGTGATGAAGGTCTTCTCGCCGTTGAGCACGTAGTGGTCGCCGTCGCGCTTGGCCGTGGTGCGCACCGCGGCCACGTCGGAGCCGCCGCCGGGTTCGGTGATCGCGAGCGCGGCGATCTTTTCGCCGCGCAGCACGGCCGGCACGACCTCTTGCCGCACCGCGTCGCTGGCATGCAGCACCACGGGCGGCAGGCCGATGTTGTGCGAGAACAGGCTCGCGAGCACGCCGCCGCTCTGGCCGTGGCGCGCGAGCGCGACCCAGGCCGGCAGCTTGAGCGCATACGAGGCGGGCGTGCCGCCGAGTGCTTCCGGGTAGCCCAGGCCCAGCAGGCCCAGCTCGGCCGCGCGGGCGTACAGCGCGCGCGGGAATTCGCCGGCCTCGTCCCAGGCCTGCACGTTCGGTGCGATCTCGGCCTGGGCGAAGCGGCGCACCGTGTCGGCGAGCGCCGCACGGTCGGCCTGCAGTTCAGCGTCCATGCCGGTCAGCCGCGAGGCGGGCGCTTGGCGATGCCCATGGTCTTGGCGAGGATGCCGAGCATCACCTCGTCGGCGCCGCCGCCGATCGAGCCCAGGCGGCCGTCGCGGTACAGGCGCGAGACGCGGTTCTCCAGCGTGAAGCCCATGCCGCCCCAGAACTGCAGGCAGGTGTCGGCCACCTGGCGCGTGAGGCGGCCGGTCTTGAGCTTGGCCATCGAGGCGAGCTCGAGCACGTCCTCGCCCTTCACATGCAGGTCGCAGGCGCGGTAGGTGAGGGCGCGCAGCGCCTCCACCTCGGTCTTCAGTTCGGCCAGCTTGAACTGCACCCACTGCTGGTCGGCCAGCGTGGCGCCGAACATCTGGCGCTGCTGCGCCCATTCGATGGTCTGCGTGATGCAGTCGTCCATCGGCGCGAGCGAACTGGCCGCGCACCACAGGCGCTCTTCCTGGAACTGCTGCATCTGGTAGACGAAGCCCTGGCCCTCCTCGCCGATGCGGTAGCGCTGCGGCACGCGCACGTTGTCGAAGTAGATGAGGCCGGTGTCGCTCGAGTCCATGCCGATCTTGCGGATCTTCTTGGCCTTCTCGATGCCGGGCAGGTTCATCGGCACCATCACGAGCGACTTGTTGCGGTGCACCGGCCCCTCGCTGGTGTTGACCAGCATGCACATCCAGTCGGCCTGCAGGCTGTTGGTGATCCACATCTTCTGGCCGGTGATGAGGTAGTCGTCGCCGTCCTTCTTCGCGTAGGTCTTCAGGCCCGCCACGTCGCTGCCCGCGCCAGGCTCGCTCACGCCGATGCAGCCGACCGTGTCGCCGGCGATGGCGGGCACCAGGAACTCGCGGCGCAGTTCGTCGCTGCCGAAGCGTGCGAGCGCGGGCGTGCACATGTCGGTCTGCACGCCGATGGCCATCGGCACGCCGCCGCAGCTGATGTGGCCCAGGCCCTCGGCGAAGGCCATCGCGAACGAATAGTCGAGGCCGGCGCCGCCGAAGGCCTCGGGCTTGTTCAGGCCCAGCAGGCCGAGGTTGCCGAGCTTCTTGAAGACCTCGTGCGCGGGAAAGATCTCGGCCTCTTCCCATTCGTCGACGTGGGGGTTGATCTCCTCGTCGATGAACCGGCGCAGGGTGTTCTGCATCTCGAGGTGTTCATGGGTGTACTGCATCACTGGTCTCCGTTCGTTCGTTCGCTCGTTACTTGTCCTGGAACACGCGCGGTGTCTGCGCGAGGTGAAAGCCGTCGTAGGGCCGCACCGCGGGGCGTTGCTGCGCCTGCACATCGGGCAGTTCCATCGGCCAGCCCATGCGCGCCTGCGGGCGCGCGCCGTCCACGCGCAGCACGGTGCCGCTGATGAAGGCGGCGGCCGGGCCCAGCAGGAAGGCGATGGCGGCGGAGGTCTCGGCCTCGTTGCCGAAGCGGCCGGCCGGCACGGTCTTGCGCATGGCGCGCAGCATGTCGCCGGCCTCGGGCGGGTAGTGGTCCATGCCGCTGGAGGCGATGTAGCCCGGCGCCACGGCGTTCACGCGCACGCCGCTCACGGCCCATTCGGCGGCGGCGGTCTCGGTGAAGCTCACCATGCCGGCGCGCGCGGCGCCGCTGTGGCCCATGTTCGGCATCGACCCCCAGATGTCGGCCACGATGTTGACGATGGCGCCGCCGTGCGCCTGCATGCTCTGCAGGTAGCACTCGCGCGCCACCAGGAAGCCGCCCGTGAGATTGGTGTGGATCACCGCCTCCCAGCCCTTGGCCGAGATGGCGGACAGCGGCGTGATGTACTGGCCGCCCGCGTTGTTGACCAGCCCGTCGATGCGCCCGTGCGCCGCGACGATCGCCTTCACCGCCTCGCGCAAGGCGTCTTCCTGGCGGATGTCGAAGGCCTGCGTGCTGGCGTTGCCGCCGGCGGCTTCGATCTCGGCGCGCACCGCGTCGAGCTTCTCGGGCTTGCGGCCCACCAGCACGACGTGGGCGCCGAGCGAGGCCAGCTCGTGCGCGGTGCAGCGGCCGATGCCCGAGCCGCCGCCGGTGACGACGATGCATTGCCCGGCGAACAGGCCAGGCGCGAAGACGGAGCGGTAGTGGGATGCGTTCATTCGACAGGTTCTCGAAAAAGGGGAGGGGCCTTCAGGCCTCGGCGATCTCGGCCACGATGTGGCGCGCGGCCACCTGCGTGCCCACGGCCACATGCAGCGCCGCGACGCGGCCCGCGCGCGGTGCGCAGTGCACGTGTTCCATCTTCATGGCTTCGAGCGTAACCAGCGGCTGGCCGGCGGCGACGGTGTCGCCCTCGGCGGCCAGCAGCGCGACCACGCGGCCGTTCATCGACGCGCGCAGCAGGCCGTCGCCGCCGCCCGCGTCGGCGCGCGGAACGGCCACGTGCGTGAGGTCGTCGAGGCGGTGGGCGCGGCCGTCGAAGTGGAGGTCCGTGCGTTCGCCGCGCCGCACCACCCATGCCTGCGCGGCCACGCCGTTGCAGGCGAAGCGCACCGGCCCGTCGTCCGGCAGCGCCAGCAGCGCGAGCGTGGCCGGCGCGGCGTCGTCCAGCACGACCTCGAAGTGCGCCGCACCGCGCGGCGTCACGCGCGCCGTGTGCACGGTACCGTCGAGCGCAAAGCGCAAGGCATTGGGCAGCGTGTGTGCCAGCGGCGAGGGCCAGCCGCGCGCGCCGGTCTGCAGCAGCAGGGCTGCGAGCAGGGCGGCGCGTGTGTCGCTCGCGGTGTCGGCGGCCAGCAGCGCGTCGAGGTGGTCGCCGATGAAGGCGGTGGTCGCCCCGCCGCCCGCGAACACCGGGTGCGCGAGCGCGCGCTGCAGCAGTGGCTGGTTGGTCGGCAGGCCGAGCGCCACCGTGTCGCGCAGGCCCGCCAGCAGCCGCTGCCGCGCTTCGTCGCGCGTGCGGCCCGACGCGATGAGCTTGGCGATCATCGAGTCGTAGAAGGGCGGCACTTCGGCGCCGTCGCGCAGCGCGTGTTCGGTGCGCAGCGCGGGCGACGGACGCCACGCCGTGAGCGTGCCGCTTTGCGGCAGGAAGCCCTGCTGCGGGTCTTCGGCGCACAGGCGCACTTCGATCGCATGGCCGGTGATGCGCACGTCGTCCTGCGTCAGCGGCAGCGGCTCGCCGGCGGCCACGCGCAGCTGCAGCTCGACGAGGTCCAGCCCCGTCACCGCTTCAGTCACGGGGTGCTCCACCTGCAGCCGCGTGTTCATTTCCATGAACCAGTACTGGCCCTGCGCGTCGAGCAGAAACTCGAGCGTGCCCGCGCCTTCGTAGGCGATGGCCTTGGCGGCGGCCACGGCGGTGGCGCCCATGCGCGCGCGCAGCGCGGCATCGACGGCCGGCGAGGGCGCTTCCTCGATCACCTTCTGGTGGCGCCGCTGCACCGAGCAGTCGCGCTCGCCGAGGTGGATCGCATGGCCGTGCCGGTCGGCAAACACCTGGATCTCGATGTGGCGCGGCGCGACGATGGCGCGCTCCAAAATCACGGTGGCGTCGCCGAAGGCGTGCAGCGCCTCGGACTGCGCGCTCTGCAATTGCTCGGCAAAGGCGCCGGCCGAGGCCACGAGCCGCATGCCGCGCCCGCCGCCGCCGGCCGTGGCCTTGATCATCACGGGCCAGCCGATGCGCTCGGCCTCGGCGGCCAGCGTGGCGGTGCTTTGATCGTCGCCCTGGTAGCCGGGAATGCATGGCACGCCGGCCGCCTGCATGAGCCGCTTGGCGCCGGCCTTGTCGCCCATCGCGACGATGGCCTCGGGCGACGGACCGATGAAGACCAGCCCCGCATCGCGACACGCCTGCGCGAAGGCCGCGTTCTCGGCGAGGAAGCCGTAGCCCGGATGCACCGCGTCGGCGCCGCTGGCGCGGGCCGCGGCAATGATCGATTCGATGGCCAGGTAGCTCTGCGCGGGCAGCGGCTCGCCGATGCACACCGACTCGTCGGCCTGGCGCACGTGCTCGGCGTCTGCATCGGCACGCGAGTACACGGCGACCGTGCGGTAGCCCATGGCGCGCGCGGTGCGCATCACGCGCACGGCGATCTCGCCGCGGTTGGCGATCAGGATCTTGTGAAAGGTGCTCATGGTCGTGCCACCGAAAACTGCATGGGTTGCGGCGCACGCGCCTCGGCGTCGCGGCAGATCGACAGCGCCTCGGCCAGCACGGCGCGCGTGTCGCGCGGGTCGATCACGCCGTCGTCCAGCAGCAGCGCGCTGGTGGTGAAGACGCTCATCTGGCGCTCGAAGCGCTCGACGATCTGGCGCTGCATCGCGTCGATCTTGTCGCGGTCGACGGCACCCTTGCGGGCCATGCCGGCCTCCATCACGATGGCCATGGTCTGCGCGGCCTGCTCGCCGCCCATCACGGCGGTGCGTGCGTTCGGCCAGCTGAAGCAGAAGCGCGGCGCGAAGCCGCGACCGCACATGCCGTAGTTGCCCGCGCCGTACGAGGCGCCGCAGTGCAGCGTGATCTGCGGCACGTTGGCGCTGGTCACGGCCTGGATCATCTTGGCGCCGTGCTTGATGATGCCGGCCTCCTCGTGCGCGCGGCCCACCATGTAGCCCGTGATGTTCTGCAGGTAGACGATGGGCGTGCGCGACTGGCAACAGGCCTGGATGAAGTGCGTGGCCTTGGTGGCGCCGTCGGAATCGATGGGGCCGTTGTTGGTGATGATGCCCACCGCGTGGCCTTCGAGCCGGATGTGGCCGCAGACCGTGGCGCTGCCGTAGTGCTCGCTGAAGGCCAGGAACTCGGAGCCGTCGGCAATGCGCGCGATGACCTCGCGCATGTCCACCGGCCGGCGGCCGTCGGCGGGCATGAGGCCCATCAGCTCTTCGGCGTCGTGGCGCGGCGGTGCGAAGGTGCGCGGTGCCTCGTCGCGCGCCCAGTCGATGCCGCCGAGGATGGCGCGCGCGATGCGCAGCGCGTCGCGGTCGTCCTCGGCCAGGTAGTCGCCCAGGCCCGAGATGTGGGTGTGCATGACGGCGCCGCCCAGTTCTTCCTCGGTGGCGATCTCGCCGGTGGCGGCCTTCAGCAGCGGCGGCCCGGCCAGGAAGGCCCGCGTCCGGTCGCGCACCATCACGATGTAGTCCGACAGGCCCGTCTGGTAGGCGCCACCCGCGGTCGAGGAGCCGTGCGTCACCGTCACCACCGGCAGGCCCGCGGCCGAGAGCCGCGCGAGGTTGCGGAAGATGTTGCCGCCGCGCACGAAGTCCTGCACGCGGTACTGCATGAGGTTGGCGCCCGCGCTTTCCACCAGCTGGACGAAGGGCAGCTTGTTCTCCAGCGCGATCTCGTGCAGGCGCAGCTGCTTGTCCAGGCCCATGGGCTGCAGCGCGCCGGCGTCGATGCCGGAGTCGGAGGCGCTGATCATGCAGCGCACACCCGCCACGCGCCCGATGCCGGCGATCAGGCCGCCGCCGGGCACGCTTTTCGAAAGGTCGGGGTTGTCCTGGCCCAGGCCTGCGAGCGTGGCCAGCGGCAGGAAGGGCGCGCCGGTGTCCAGCAGCAGCGCGAGGCGTTCGCGTGGCAGCAGTTGGCCGCGCTTGGCGAAGCGCTCGGCCGAGGCGCTGGAGGCGGCCACGGCGCGGGCTTCATGGGACCGGACCTGGTCCAGCAGCGAGAGCATGCTGGCGCGGTTGGCCTGGTAGCTGTCTCCGGCGGTGTGCAGCCGGGATTCGAGGAAGGGCATGGGGGTCTGTGCGGTGCGCGCGTGTCGTTTCGCACAGACTTTAGGAGGCGGGCCCCCGGCCCGCTTGCGCCAACTAGCTGGGGCGTACGCGCCGTTGTGCAGCGGGCGCGGCGTCGAGGCTGCTGCCCGTGACCACCCAGTAGATGAAGATCAGCACCGCGCCGGCCGTGCCGAACACCGTGAGGCCCATGTAGCTGCCGCCCAGCGAGAGCGCGTCGACCGGGGCGGCCGCCGTGCAGATCATGCTGGCCGCGCTCATGCCCACGTAGTGCATGGTGCACACCGCCACGCCCATCACGGCGGCGGCGGCCACCTGGTGGCTCAGCTTGCGCAGGTTGAAGGCCAGCCACAGCGCCGCGGCGGCGGCCGTGATGGCGATGACCACCGACAGCGCGACCATGCTGAAGTCGAAGCTCATCGTGGCCCGCATGTTCATCGCGAACATGCCCATGTAGTGCATCACGCACACGCCCAGGCCCGCCAGCAGGCTGCCCGCCAGCCAGCCCGAGCGGCTGAACTTGGCGCGTCCGCCCGCCAGGTACAGCGCAATGCCCGAGATCAGGATGGCCGCCACCAGAGACACGATGGTCAGCGGCATGTTGTAGGCGATGCCGAAGGGCAGCCGGTAGGCCAGCATGCCGATGAAGTGCATCGACCAGATGCCGATGCCCCCCAGCGCCACCGCGGCGCAGGCCACGATGGCCAGGTTGGGTTTGCCGTCGGCACCGACCATGCGCCCGGCACAGATCAGGGCCACCAGCGAGCCGAAGAAGGAAATGACGAACGAAAGCGCGACCAGCCCCAGGGAGTATTCGGGCGATAGCACTTGGCCTACGACGAGTGGAGTCATGCGATGTCCCTTCGGAAAGAGCGCTTCGCAGACCCCGACTGCCCTATGCGATCGGAACGCTGCGACGCGTCCCGACCAGTTTGTAATATGTGTTTATAAAAGTAAACAGAAACTTGTACTAATTGTTACCCTGAATGACAGGCCGAATTCGATAGATCGAATTGTTCCTGTCGGCCGCCACGTAGACCGTGCCGTCGCGGCCCACGGCCACGCCCGTCACCACGTAGGGCGGGGGCAGGCCGGGCCCGGCGGCCAGGCCGATGGGCAGGTTCTCGGCGACGGTGCGGCGGGTGCCGGTGGCCGGGTCTATCTCGACCAGCCGGCGCGCCGCGCTCTCGGCCACGATGAAGCTGCCCCACGGCGTCTGGGCCAGGCCCTCGGGCAGCGCCAGCCCGTCGGCCACGGTGCGCAGCGGCGCGCTGGCGTCCAGCGGAATGCGCAGCAGCTTGCCGGCCGCCTCGGTCACGTAGAGCGCGCCGTCCTGGCCGACCACCAGTTGCACCGGGCCGTTCAGTCCGCTAGCCAGCACTGACTTCTCTGCAAACTTCGGCCCGCTGGCGCGCGTGATGCTGCCGGTGGCGAGTTCGGCGTAGATCACGCTGCCGTCGGGCATGGGCAGCGCGTCGAACGGCGCCTTCAGGCCGTGGATCGTTTCGACCGTCTTCAGCGTCTGGCGGTCGACCAGCTGCACCGAGCCCGTGAACCACGAGGTGAGCGCGAAGAGTTTGGGCGACATGCCGACCGCGAAGGGGTAGTCGAGCTCGGGGTCGCGCTGCATGCGGAACACGTCGCGCACCTCGCCGGTGCGCACGTCGACCTGCCGGAAGCCGAAGACGTCGGCCGCCCAGAGGTCGTTGCCGTCGATCTTCAGTCCGGCCGGCACCGCCACCTTGCCGCTGGTGAGCGTGCGCAGTTCGCCGGTGGCGGGGTTGAAGGCCTGCACCTCGTTGTTGGCCATGTTCGAGACGTAGATCGTCCCGTCGGGCGCGATGGCGAGGTTGTCGAGCGACGGGCGCAGCTGCTTGGCCACGGTCTTCTTGCCGCTCGCAAGATCGACCTTCACCAGCTCGCCGCTGCGCGCGTCGACCACCCAGAGGTTGCCCTTGCCGTCGAGGTTGGCGGCGGCGGGGATCTTGAAACCGTCGGCGATCACGGTCAGGTTTCCGTTCGCCGGGTCGATCTTCACGACCTGGCCCTTGAACCACAGCGGGCCGTAGAGCAGGCCGTCGGGCCCGACCTCGAAGCCGTTGAAGCCGCCCATGTCCTTCTTGATGAGCCGGGGCGGCTGCTTGCCTTCGCGGTCGATCTCCCACAGCGCGTCGCCCAGGAACACCTGCGAGGCGTAGAGCTTGCCGTTTCGGCGGTCGAAGTCGAGCGAGTTCAGGCCGGGCAGGTCCTTGGCGAGCACGCGCAGCGGCGCGCTGTCGTTCTCGCGGTAGCGCAGCATGCCCATGAGGTAGTTGGTCCAGGCCAGCTCGCCCTTCGGGCCGACCGCGATGTCGTCGGCCTGGCCCTCGGGCGCATCGATGAGCACCTTGGCGGCGCCGGTCTGGCGGTCGACCTCCCACAGCGTGTTGCCGAGCACGGAGCCCGCCAGCAGCCGGCCTTTCGCATCGATGGCCAGGCCGTGCACGCCCGCGAAGGACGACGGGGCCACGAGCACCTCGGGCGCGGCCCAGGCGGCGGGGCGCTTGGGCGGTGGCGACAGCGAGCTGCAGGCGGCGAGCAGGGCGAGGGCGGCGGTCAGCGCGGCAGCGCGGATCGTGCGACGGGGCATGGCGATCTCCTCTGGGTTGGCGTTGTGACAGATGCGGCAGTGCGCCGCAGTCTAGGAGCCGGAAGAGGCCGCGCAGTCGCTCGCGAGACTGGACGCGGACTTTCGTCCGCTGCGGATAACCCGCAGCACCCGGTGATTTTTCAGCCGCGCAGCAGCTGCGTCGCCGTGTGGATCAGCAGCCCCACCAGCCCGCCCACCAGCGTGCCGTTGATGCGGATGAACTGCAGGTCGCGCCCGATGTGGCGCTCGAGTTCGTCGGTCATCTCGTGCGCGTTCCACTCGCCCACGCGCTCCTCGATGTAGCGGCGGATGTCCTCGCGGTAGCGCTCGATGGCCGCCGGTGCGGCGGCTTCGAGCTGCTCGTTGATCCAGGCGCGGATCGCCGCGTCGTTCTGCAGCCGCTGGCCCAGCGCGCCGGCCATCGTGGCGATGCGCTGGCGGATGGTCGAGTCGGGGCGCCCGAGGTCGTCGTGCAGCCAGCCCAGCAGCTCGCCCCACAGGCCGTGCAGGTAGTCGCCCAGCGCCGGGTGCGCGATGAGCTCGGCGCGGATCTGCTCGCCGCGCTGCTGGAACTCGGGGTCGAGCTTCAGGCGCACCACGAAGTCGTCCACGAAATGGTCGAAGCGCCGGCGCATCGGGTGCTCGGGCTCGGCCGCCAGTTCGGCCAGCGTGCGCGCGATGGCGGCCACGATCTTGCGCGTGGCGAGCTTGGCCGCCACCTGGTCCAGGCCGACGTAACGCAGCGTCTTGATCTCGCGCGCGATGGCCTCGGTGATGTGCGCCTGCACCTCCTCGCCGTCGAGCAGCTCGGCCACCTGCTGCAGCACGTCGTCGAGCAGCGCCTGGTGGCGCCCGCCGGCCGTGAGCGCATCGAGCGCCTGGCCGGTGAGCCGCGAGAGGTCGATCTTGGCCAGGCCGGCCGCGGCGGCGCGGCCCATGAAGTCGCGCACCCGTTCGTCGTCGAAGGCGGCCAGGCCGTAGCGCGTGGCGGCCACGCCCCATTCGCCGAGCCGCTCGCCGCTGGCGGGCCGGGCCAGCCACTCGGCGATGCGCCCCGCCGCATCGAACTGGCGCAGCTTGGCCAGCACCTGGGCGGTGCTCAGGAAGTTGTCGCAGATGAAGCCCGCGAGCTTGGCGCCGATGCGGTCCTTGTTGCTCGGGATGATCGCCGTGTGCGGGATCGGCAGGCCCAGCGGGTGGCGAAACAGCGCCACCACCGCGAACCAGTCGGCAATGGCGCCGACCATCGCGGCTTCGGCAAAGGCCGCCACATAGCCCCAGGCCGGGTGCTGGCTGTGCAGCGCGCTGGCCAGCGCATACAGCGCCGCCGCCGCGCACAGCAGGCCGAGCGCGACGCGTTTCATGCGCTGCAGTGCGCCGCTGCCGTGGTCTTCAGCCAATGGTGTGCGAGGTCGCGAGGCGCTCCATGAACAGCTCGCAGCGCGCGAGCTGCTCAAGACTCACGAACTCGTCGGGCTGGTGCGCCTGCTCGATGCTGCCGGGGCCGCACACCACCGTGGGGATGCCGGCGTTCTTGAACAGGCCCGCTTCGGTGCCGAAGGCCACCAGCGTGGTGCGGTCTTCGCTGGCCAGGCGCTGCGCGAGCAGCGTGACCGGGTCGCCGGCCGCGCCCAGGAAGCTCGGAATCTCGCAGATCGTTTCGAACTTGAAGCCGGCGTCGGGCGCCACCTTCTTCATGGCGGGCTCGATGCTCGCGGCGTACGCCAGCACGTCGGACTGCATGCGCTTGGCGTCGGCCGTGGGCAGGTCGCGGAATTCGTAGCGGAACTCGGCGTCGCGCGGCACCACGTTGTCGGCGATGCCGCCGTGGAACTGGCCCACGCTGGCGGTGCTGAAGGGCACGTCGAAGCCGTCGTAGCGCGGCTCGCTGCGCTCGAAGTCCTCGGCCATGTCGCGCACCTTGCCGATCACGCGCGCGGCCATCTCGATGGCGTTGACCGACTTCGGCGTGAGCGACGAATGCGCCTCCTTGCCGCGCACGCAGCACTTGTAGCGGTACACGCCCTTGTGGGCGATGGCCGGCACCATGCTGGTGGGCTCGCCCACGATGCAGGCCAGCGGCTTGATGCCGGCGTCGCGCATGTCGGCGATGAGTTCGCGCACGCCGAAGCAGCCGATCTCTTCTTCATACGTGAAGGCGAAGTGCACGGCGAAGGGCGCGTCGCCCTCGAGGAAGCGCTGGGCATTGGCCAGCGCGATCGCGATGTAGCTCTTCATGTCGGCCGAGCCGCGCCCGTACAGGCGCTCGTTCTGCACCACGGCCGACAGCGGGTCCACGCTCCAGGCCTGGCCGTCCCAGGGCACCGTGTCGGTGTGGCCCGAGAGGATCACGCCGGCCGGCTTGCCCTCGCCCAGCGTGGCGAACAGGTTCGCCTTGGTGCGCTCGGCGTTGTAGGTGATGCGGCTCTTCACGCCGAGGGCCGCGAGGTGCGCCTGGGCGAAGTCGATCAGCTCGAGGTTGCTGTTTGCGCTCACTGTGTTCATGCGAACCAAGGTTTGCGCCATCAAGAGGCTCTGGGGAGAAAGCGTGTGCTGCATGCAACAGATTGTCCGGGAAGTTGAACGCCCGCGCAGATGGGTATCGGCGTTGTCACGCGCAGCGGGTAGCCTGCCTCCTCTTTTTTCTTTGTTTGGATGGAGAAGACAACATGCGCATGTCCCTGCAGATCACCCTGACCGCCGCGGCCGCCCTGAGCCTGGCCGCCTGCGGCACCACCGGCCCGGCGGCGAACAAGCTGCTCACGCTGGACGGCAACCCGCCGCTGGTCATCGCCCACCGCGGCGCCTCGGGCTACCTGCCGGAACAGACGCTGGAGTCGTACGCGCGCGCCATCGAACTGGGCGCCGACGTCATCGAGATGGACCTGGTCTCCACCAAGGACGGCGTGCTCATCGCCCGCCACGACCCCAACCTGGCGATCAGCACCGACGTGGCCAAGCACCCCCGCTTCGCCTCGCGCAAGAAGACCATCCAGGTCGACGGCGAAACCCAGACCGGCTGGTTCAGCAACGACTTCACGCTGGCCGAGATCAAGACCCTGGGCGGCATCTCGACCGACCCCGAGCGCCCGCAGGAATTCAACGGCAAGTTCAAGGTCGTGACCTTCCAGGAGATCATCGATTTCGCCAAGGCCAAGACAAAGGAAACCGGCCGCACCATCGCGATCTACCCCGAGACCAAGAACCCGACCTACTTCCGCGATCTGGGCATGCCCATGGAAGACAAGGTCATCGCCGCCATCAACGCCGCCGGCTGGAACAGCAAGACCGCGCCCATCTACGTGCAGTCGTTCGAGCCCGGCAGCCTCAAGTACATGAAGAGCAAGGGCCTGAACACCCGGCTCATCCAGCTGATCGACGGCGACGGCATCGACATGAAGACCGGCGCCATGACCTACGCCGTGCCGGTCGACCGCCCCTACGAGTGGACCAAGGCCGGCGACAAGCGCAACTTCGACGTCATGGTCACGCCCGCCGGGCTGGCCGAGATCAAGACCTACGCCGACGGCATCGGTCCCTGGAAGCGCTACATCGTGAGCGTCAAGGGCACCGTGGGCGCCGACGGCAAGGTGGTGGACGTCAACAAGGACGGCAAGATCAACGACGCCGACGCCACCTCGATGGCCCCCACCACGCTGATCGCCGACGCCCACAAGGCGGGCCTGTTCGTGCACCCCTTCACGTTCCGTAACGAGTCGCGCCGGCTCGCGTCCGACTACAACAAGGACGGCAAGAACGAATACGCGGTCTATTACAAGCTCGGCGTCGATGGCGTGTTCACCGACTTCACCGACACCGCGCTGGCCGCGCGCACCGAGTACCTCAAGAGCATCGGCCGCTGAGGGTTTGCCCGGCACGGTCTTTGCGGCGCCCAGCGCAAAGCCTAGACTGTGTCTTATGAAACTCATCGACTCGCTCGTCACGCAGGCGGCCGGCATCGCGGCCGTCCGGCGTGACCTTCATGCCCACCCTGAACTCTGTTTCGAAGAAGTCCGCACCGCCGACGTGGTGGCAGGCAAGCTCACCGAATGGGGCATTCCCATCCACCGCGGCCTGGGCACCACCGGCGTGGTCGGCATCGTCAAGAACGGCACCAGCACCCGCGCCGTCGGCCTGCGCGCCGACATGGACGCGCTGCCCGTCACCGAGCTCAACACCTTCGCCCACGCCAGCCAGCACCACGGCAAGATGCACGCCTGCGGCCACGACGGCCACACGGCGATGCTCCTCGCTGCAGCGCAGCACCTGGCCAAGCACCGCAACTTCGACGGCACCGTCTACCTGATCTTCCAGCCAGCCGAAGAAGGCGGCGGCGGTGCGCGCGAAATGATCAAGGAGGGCCTGTTCGAGCAGTTCCCCATGGACGCCGTGTTCGGCATGCACAACTGGCCCGGCATGAAGGCCGGCCAGTTCGCCGTGAGCCCCGGCCCGGTGATGGCTTCGGGCAACAAGTTCCATGTGAACGTGGTCGGCAAGGGCGGCCACGCCGCGCTGCCGCAGACCGGCATCGACCCGGTGCCGATCGCCTGCGAGATCGTGCAGGCCTTCCAGACCATCCTCACGCGCAAGATGAAGCCGACCGATTCGGCGGTGATCTCGGTCACCACCATCCACGCCGGCGAGACCAACAACGTGATCCCCGACAACTGCGAGCTGTCGGGCACCGTGCGCACCTTCTCGCTCGAGGTGCTCGACATGATCGAGGCCAAGATGAAGCAGATCAGCGAGCACATCTGCGCCGCGCACGACGCCACCTGCGAGTTCCGCTTCGAGCGCTACTACCCGCCCACCATCAACACCGAGGCCGAGGCTGACTTCGCGCGCCGCGTGATGGGCGGGATCGTCGGCCCCGAGAACGTGCTCAAGCAGGAGGCCGCCATGACCTCGGAAGACTTCGCCTTCATGCTGCAGGCCAAGCCCGGCGCCTACGCCTTCATCGGCAACGGCGACGGCTCGCACCGCGACGTGCACCACGGCGAAGGCCCGTGCACGCTGCACAACGCCAGCTACGACTTCAACGACGACCTCATCCCGCTGGGCGCGACCTGCTGGGTGCAGATCGCCGAGCAGTTCCTGAAGCCCGGCACCGGCGGCGCAGCGGCATGATCGGCATCGGCGAGGCCTTTTCGCCGCGCTACGCCCAGGCGCGCCAGAAGTTCCTGCAGGGCTGCGTCAGCGCCGGCCTCACGGTCGAGCCGCATGCGCACCCGCTCAAGGGCCGCGACGGCGAAGAGCTGTCGATGGACGTGGCGCTCGACGGCGACGCCAACGCCGAGCGGCTGCTCGTCGTCACCAGCGCCTGCCACGGCGTCGAAGGCCACTGCGGCAGCGGCGTGCAGGTGTTCGCGCTGCACGACGCCGAATGGCGCGAGAAGGCCAAGGCGCAGGGCGTGGCGGTGCTGTACGTGCATGCGCTCAACCCGCACGGCTTTTCGTACGGCCGCCGCGTGACGCACGAGAACGTCGACCTGAACCGCAACTTCCTCGACTTCTCGAAGCCCGTGCCGGTGAACGAGCCCTACGCGAAGCTTCATCCGCTGCTGCTGCCCGACACCTGGCCGCCGACGCCGGACAACCAGGCTGCGATCGAGAAGTGGATCGAGAAGCACGGCGCCACGGCGTACCAGGCAGCCGTCACCAGCGGCCAGTACCAGTTCGACGACGGCCTGTTCTTCGGCGGCAAGGCGCCGACCTGGAGCAACAAGACCATCCGCAGCGTGCTGCGCCGCCATGCAGGCAGTGCGAAGCGCCTGGCCTGGATCGACCTGCACACGGGGCTCGGCCCCAACGGCCTGGGCGAACGCATCTTTGCCTGCCGCGACGACAAGGTCGCCTATGCCCGCGCCAACGCCTGGTGGGGCACGCCGGCGGCGCCCGTCACCTCGATCTACGACGGCTCCTCGACCTCCGCGCTGCTGCGCGGCCTGATGTGGGACGCCGTGTACGAAGAGTGCCCGCAGGCCGAGTACACCGGCATCGCGCTCGAATACGGCACGCTGCCGATGCTCGAGGTGACCGGCGCCCTGCGCGCCGACCACTGGCTGCACAAGCACCCGGACGCGCCGGCCGATCTGGCCGATGGCATCCGCGCGCGCATGGTGGAGGCGTTCTATACGGACAGCGACGCCTGGCGCGGCCAGATCGTGAGCCAGGCGCGGCAGGCGATGTTCCAGGCGGTGGACGGGCTCAGCGCCTGATCGCCCCCCAGCTGCGTGCCCCCGTGCCCAGGACACTGGGTGCTTCCCGCAGCGAAATAAAGGGGGAGGCCGCAGGCCGGAGGACATTCGCGGAGGGAAGTACCCGGTGGCCTGGGCACGCCCCCCGGACAAACTAGGTCCGCACCCGCCCATCCCCCGTCAGCATCGACAACTCGACAAACTTCGAAGCCACATGGCTCTTCGAAGAGAACGACACCTCGAAGCCGCCGAACTGCTGCCGCTCGATGCTTTCCAGCCCCGCGATCAGTCCGTCGCGCGTGCCCTTGCCGCCCGGCGCGCGGCGAAGGCCCTCGGTCAGCACCTTGGCGGCCAGGTAGCCTTCCATGCTCGAGAAATTGGCGCTCGCGCCGCCGCCCGCCTTGCGCACCGCTTCGGTGAACTCGCGGGCCAGCGCGTTGGCCTGGTTGTAGGGCGAGGGCACCACCTGCGTGACCATCACGCCCGCGGCTTCCTTGCCCAGCTCGTCCGCCAGCGCCTGCGTGCCCACGAACGAGAGGTTGAAGAACACACCGCCGTAGCCCGCCTTGCGCATCTCGCGGATGAACGCCGCGCAGGCCTTGTAGGCACCGACCTGCACCACCGCCGCCGGCTGGCTCGCCATGATCGTCTTCACGGCGGCGGCCACGTCGGCCGAGTTGCGCTCCACCGTGGCCAGCGCCACCGGCTTGAGCTCCTGCTGGGCCAGCGCCAGCGTCACGCCGTCGAGGCCGGCCTTGCCGTAGGCGTCGTTCTGGTAGAAGACCGCGATCTTCTTCATGCCCAGGTGGGTAAGCTGTTTCACCATCAATGCCGTCTCGTCGTTGTACGAAGCGCGCAGATGGAATACGTTGCGGTGAAAAGGCTCGCGCAGAGACATCGCGCCCGTGAACGGCGCGATGAACGGCACCTTGTCCTTCACCGCCAGCGGCAGCGCGGCCAGGCTGGTCGGCGTGCCGATGTAGCCGAACAGCGCGAACACGTCCTCGCCGATCAGCTTCTGCGTGTTGGCCGCGCAGCGGTCGGGCTCGTAGCCGTCGTCCAGGTTCTTGATGACCACGTCGCGCTGGCCCGGCTGGGCGTTGTACTGGTCCAGGAACAGCTTGGCGCCCTGGTGGAACTGGATGCCCAGCTGCGCGGCCGGCCCCGTGAACGGCGCCGACTGGCCCAGCACCAGCGGCGTGTCGCCCTGCGCCCGGGCGATGCCGAAGCCGCCCAGCGTGGCGGCGGCCGCCGTGGCGATCGAAAAATGCCTGCGATTCAATTGCATCGTCATGGTGAAATCCTCCCTCTGCCCTGTGTGTTGATACTCAAATTAGACTTGTCCGATGGCCCACGCAACGGATTCCCTCCTCGACACGCCCGACGCCTCCGCACCCTCCACGGTGCTGGGCGCCTGCCCGCACGATTGCCCCGACACCTGTGCGCTCGTCACCACCGTCAAGGACGGCGTGGCGGTGAAGCTGCAAGGCAACCCCGCCCACTCGCACACCGGCGGCGTGCTGTGCACCAAGGTGTCCCGGTACATCGAACGCAATGACCATGCCGAGCGGCTCGTGCAGCCCCTGAAACGCGTCGGTCCCAAGGGCAGCGGCCGCTTCGAGCCCGTCTCGTGGGAGGCTGCATTGGACGATATCGCCGCGCATCTTCGGGGATTGCAGTCGGAACCGGAAGCAATTCTCCCCTACAGCTATGCGGGCACCATGGGCCTGGTGCAGGGCGAATCGATGGACCGGCGCTTCTTCCACAAGCTGGGCGCCTCGCTGCTGGACCGCACCATCTGCTCGATGGCGGGCGGCGAAGCCATGGTCTACACGCTGGGCGCCAAGGTCGGCATGCGCATCGAGTTCTTCGCCGAGGCCAAGCTCATCCTCATCTGGGGCAGCAACTCCATCGCCAGCAACCTGCACTTCTGGCGCCACGCCCAGGCCGCCAAGCGCGCCGGCGCGCGGCTGGTGTGCATCGACCCGCGCAAGACCGAAACCGCCGACAAGTGCGACGAGCACATCGCGCTCTTGCCCGGCACCGACGCCGCGCTGGCGCTGGCGCTCATGCACGAACTCATCGTGCACGACTGGCTCGACCACGACTACATCGCCAACCACACGCTGGGCTGGGAGCAGCTGCGCGAGCGCGCGCTGCAATGGCCGCCGTCACGCGCGGCCGAGGTCTGCGGCATTCCCGAGGCACAGATCGTCGCGCTGGCCCAGGCCTACGGCACGACCAAGCCGGCCGCGATCCGTCTGAACTACGGCATGCAGCGCGTGCGCGGCGGCGGCAACGCGGCGCGTGCCATCGCCTGCCTGCCGGCGCTGGTCGGCGCCTGGCGCGACCGCGCGGGCGGCCTGCTGCTCAGCAGCTCGGGCCACTACCCGGTCGACCGCGCCGCACTGCAGCGCCCCGACCTGCTGGCCGGGCGCAAGCCGCGCACCATCAACATGAGCACCATCGGCGACGCGCTGCTCGACACCGCGAAGCCTGTGAAGGCCGTCGTGGTCTACAACAGCAACCCGGTGGCGGTGGCGCCCGAGTCGGCCAAGGTGGTGGCGGGCTTTGCGCGCGAAGATCTGTTCACCGTGGTGCTCGAGCAGTTCCGCACCGACACCGCCGACTACGCCGATTACCTGCTGCCCGCCACCACGCAGCTCGAGCACTGGGACATCCACTGCAGCTACGGCCACACCGACGTGCTGCTGAACCGCCCGGCCGTCGCGCCGCGCGGCGAGGCCCGCAGCAACGCCTGGGTGTTCCGCGAACTGGCGCGCCGCCTGGGCTTCGACGAGCCCTGCTTTTCGGAGAGCGACGAGTCGCTGTGCCGCACCGCCTTCGCCGAGAAGGCGATCGATTTCGAGCAGCTGCGCGCCCAAGGCTTCACCAGCCTGAAGCTGGCCGAGGCGCCGTTCGCCGAAGGCAGGTTCCCCACGCCCTCGGGCCGCTGCGAGTTCTTCAGCGAGCGCCTGCAGGCCATGGGCATGGACGGCCTGCCCGACCACGTGCCCAACTGGGAGCCGGCCGGCAGTTCGACCGAATTCCCGCTGGCCATGATCTCGCCGCCGGCGCGCAACTTCCTCAATTCGACTTTCGTCAACGTGACCAGCCTGCGCGCCATCGAGGTCGAGCCGCTGCTCGAGATCCACGCCGACGACGCCGCCGCGCGCGGCATCGAGGACGGCGCCACGGTGCGCGTGTTCAACCAGCGCGGCGAGCACCGCTGCCGCGCCGAGGTGTCGCGCCGCGCGCGCCAGGGCGTGGTGCACGGCATGGGCATCTGGTGGCGCAAGCTGGGCATGGACGGCACCAACGTCAACGAGCTGACCAGCCAGCGCCTGACCGACATCGGCCGCGGCCCGACCTTCTACGACTGCCTGGTGCAGGTCGAAAAGGCGTGATGCGACGGCTGCGCGCGCCCGCGCTGGCATTGGCCGGCGCGCTTTTCCTGACGGGCTGCGCCGACCTCGGCTACTACTGGCAGTCGGCCAACGGCCACCTCGACATCCTGCGCGCGGCCAAGCCCGTGCCCGAATGGCTGGCCGACCCGGCCGTAGGCGCGCCGCTCAAGGCCAAGCTCGAGCTTGCCCAGCGCATCCGCCGTTTCGCATCGAGCGAACTCGGCCTGCCCGACAACGCGAGCTACACCTCGTATGCCGACCTGCATCGCCCCGCCGCCGTGTGGAACGTGGTGGCCGCGCCGCCGTACTCGCTCACGCTCAAGAGTTGGTGCTTCCCGGTCGCGGGCTGCGTGGGCTACCGCGGCTACTACGACGAAGCCGCCGCGAAAACCGAGGCCGAGGCGCAAAAGACGAATGGCCTCGAAGTGGCCGTGTACCCCGTGCCGGCCTACTCCACGCTGGGCTGGATGAACTGGGCCGGCGGCGATCCGCTGCTGTCCACCTTCATCGGCTACCCCGAGGGCGAGCTGGCGCGCCTCGTGTTTCACGAGCTGGCGCACCAGGTGCTCTATGTGCCGGGCGACACCGTGTTCAACGAGTCGTACGCCACGGCCGTCGAGCGCATCGGCGGCGCGATGTGGCTGCAGCGCGAGGCCGGTGAGGCGGCGCGCGCCGAGTACGCGCAGTTCAATGCACAGCGGCAGGACTTCCGTGCGCTCGCGCTCAATACGCGCCGCACGCTCACGCAGGTGTACGAGTCGCCCGAAGCCAAGGCCAAAGACTGGACGAAGGTCGAAGCACAGAAGCAGGCCGCCATGGCCGACTTCCGCGAGCGCTACACCGCGCTGAAGGCTGCGTGGACCGGTCCGCGCCAGAACGCCTACGACGGCTGGGTGGCGCGCGCCAACAACGCGGCCTTCGGTGCGCAGGGCGCCTACGATGACCTGGTGCCGGGCTTCGAAGCCCTGTTCGAACGCGAGGGCCGCGACTGGCCGCGCTTTTACACTGCGGTGCGGCGCATTGCCGCGCTGCCCACGACGGAAGAGCGCCGCAGCGCCCTGCAGGCCGCCACGGGTATCCTGCACACCCACGCGCGCCAAGGCCGCACACACAACGACAACGGAGACGACGGTGCCTGACATCCAAATCGAACGCAACCACACGCTGGGCATTGCCGGCGCCCGCGAAGTCGCGCGCCAATGGGTGCATCAGGTCGAGCAGGACTACGGTCTCGAATGCACCTACACCGAGGGCACCGACTGCGACCGGGCCCAGTTCAGCCGTGCGGGCATCGACGGCACGGTGGAGGTCACGGCCGACACGTTCCGGCTCGAGGCGACGCTGGGTTTCCTGTTCAGCAGCTTCAGCGACCAGATCGAGCAGAAGATTTCGCGCAACCTCGATGCGCTGCTCGCCGAACCGCAGGGCGGCACCCGCTTCGCCTGAGGCGGGGAATTTTCTTTTTCTTCAGGCGATGGTGTAGCCGCCATCGACCGGCAGCGCCACGCCGCTGACCATCGCCGCGCCGTCGGACAGCAGGAACAGGATCGGCGCGACCACTTCCTCGACCTGCGCGAAACGTCCCAACGGAATGTTCTTGAGCGCCGCCGCGCTCTTGGTCGGGTCGGACCACGCCTGCTCGGCCATGGGCGTGAGCGTGACGGTCGGATTCACGCTGTTCACGCGGATGCCGTGCGGCCCGAACTCGAGACACAGCGCGCGCGTGACGGCGTCCATCGCCGCCTTGGAGGCGCTGTAGCAAAGGTGGGCGTCGAGCGCGACCAATGAGGCCTGGCTCGACACGTTGACGATGCTGCCGCGCACGCCGGCCGCGATCATGGCCCGGCCGCAGCGCGCGGCCACGAGCGCCGCGGCGCGTGCGTTGACGGCCATCACGGCGTCGAAGCTCCCGGCCTGCAGGTCGATGGCGCGCTCGATGCGTGTGGTGCCGGCGCAGTTCACGACGAGGTCGAAGGCGGGTAAAGGGGCGAGCGCTTTTTCCAATGCGGTGACGTCGGCCACGTCCAGGGCCAAGGGCTGGCAACCGGACTCGGCTTGCAATGCCTCCAGCGCGTCGGCGTTGCGGCCCACGGCGGTGACCTGTGCGCCTGAGAGGGCGAGCTGCGCTGCGACTGCGCGGCCGATGCCGCTGCTGGCGCCTGTCACGAGGGCGCGCTTGCCTGAGAAGTCGTAGGTGGGTGTCATGGTGTTCTGCTCATCAAAGGTTGTGGTTCAGGGCGTGTGCCCAGGCCACCGGGTACTTCCCTCCGCGAATGTCCCCCGGCCTGCGGCCTCCTCCTTGATTTCGCTGCGGGAAGCACCCAGTGTCCTGCGCACGGGAAGCGGCGCTGGTGTGCAGCCGATCAACGACCGCACTGCCCACGCTCACGTCGATGCGGTGCCTTGCGCAGCGAAATCAAGGAGGAGGGGCGAAGCCCCGGGGGACATCCGCGGAGCAAGGTACCGCGTCGGCGGGAGCGTCGCCCTGGACAGTGCGTGCGTCATCCCAACCGATGCATCGCATCACGCAACGCCGGGTACAGCGAGGTGTAGATCTCGAAGCGCTCCCGGTAGACCGCCTGCGCCGCAGGCTCGGGCCGCGCGCGTTCCACCAGCGTGACCCAGCCGCGCTCCGCGGTGGCCGCATCGACCAGCCCGGCACCGAGCGCCGCGAGCATCGCCGCGCCGAGGGCCGCCTCGACCTCTTCCTCGATCGTGAACACGCGGTAGCCCGTGACGTCGGCCACGATCTGCATCCACAGGTCGGAATGCGCGGCGCCGCCGACCACGATGAGGCGGTCGTCCAGCGGCTGGCCGCTGCGCCGGCCGGCTTCGATGTTGTGCTGCAGCGCGAAGCTCACGCCTTCGAGCACGGCGCGGTACAGGTGGGCGCGGCTGTGCGCGAGCGAGAGGCCGAGGAAGGCGCCCTTGGCCTGCGCGTCCCAGATCGGGCTGCGCTCGCCCATCAGGTAGGGAAGGAAGACCAGGCCGTCGGCGCCGGGCGGCACGTCGACCGCGCGGCGTTCGATGAGGGCGTGCGCGTCTTCGCCGGTGCGCGCGGCCTCGGCCACCTCGGCCTGGCAGAAGGCTTCGCGAAACCAGGTGACGGCAGCGCCGGCCGTGATCGCACCGCCGAACACGTAGCTGCGGTCCGCGCCGCGGTACACGTGCGGCATGGTGATGAGCTGGTGGCGCGCGTCCACGGTCGGGCTCACGAAGCCCCAGCACATGCTGGTGCCGATCATCGCGACATGGTCGCCGCTGCCGGTGACGCCCGCACAGAAGGTGGCCACCGCCGCATCGACGCCGCCGGCCATCAGCGGCATGCCTTCGCGCAGGCCCAGCTGCGTGGCCCACTCGGCGCTCAGGTGGCCCACCACCTCGCTCGATTCGACGAGCCGCGGCGGCATCATGCGCGTCGGAATGCCGAGCATGTCGAGCGCCTGGGTCGACCAGCGCCGCCGCGCCGCGTCGTACACGCCGCCGATGTTGCCGGCCGAGCTGTGGTCGACCGCGAGCTGGCCCGTCAGCCGCCAGTTGATGTAGCTGTTGGGCGGCAGGAAGAGGTGCGTCTTCGCCCACACCTCGGGCCGGTGCTCGCGCAGCCACAGCATCTTGGTGAAGCCGTAGTAGCTGTCGACGCCGTTGCCGGTGATGGCCTGCAGCCGCGCCACGTCGACCGTTGCGTTCACCGCGTCGACCTCGGCGGTGGCGCGGCGGTCCATCCAGATGAGGCAGGGGTGCAGCGGGCGCATGGCCTCGTCGACCGGGATGCCCGCGCCGCCGTAGAGACTGCTTACACACATCGCAGCGATGTCTGTCGCGGCGATGCCGCCTTGCGCCACGCAAGCGCGCACGCTCTCGCACACGGCGTCGAACCAGACCTCGCAGTCCTGCTGCGCCCACAGCGGCTTCGGCGTCTCGGGCTGGTAGGCCACGCTGGCCTGCGCGTGCACCTTGCCGTCGATGCCGACCAGCAGGCACTTGGTGCTCTGCGTGCCGATGTCGACGCCGATCACGTACGTCATGCCGCGCTGCCCGACGCCTGCGGTGCAGGCTTGAGCAGCACCTTGATCGAGTCGAGCGAGTTGGCCAGCGCGAAGGCGCGCTCCCACTCGGTCAGTGGAAAGTCGTGCGTCACGATGCCCTTCGACGTGACGAGGCCGCGCGCCAGCAGGTCGATGGCGACCGGGTAGCAATACGGGCCCAGGTGCGCGCCGCGCACGTCGAGTTCCTTGCGGTCGCCGATGATCGACCAGTCCGCGCTCGTCTCCGAGCCGAACACGCTGAACTCCACGAAGCGGCCGAGCTTGCGGATCATGTCCAGGCCCTGCGTCACGCCGATGGGCGCGCCGGTGGTCTCGATGTACACGTCGCAGCCGTAGCCTTCGGTGAGGCCCTTGACGATGGCATCGGCGTTCTCGGTCTTCGGGTTGATGACCACGTCGGCGCCGTACTGCTTCGCGAGTGCCAGGCGCTCGGGAACGAGGTCGATCACGATGAGCTTCTTCGGTGTCTTGAGTGCTGCCACCTGCGTCATCATCAGTCCCAGCGGGCCGGCGCCGGCGATCACCACCACGTCGTCGAGCTGGAGCTCGCCGCGGTTCACGGTGTGGATCGCACAGGCCAGCGGCTCGATGATGGCCGCGTCTTCCAGTGAGATGCCGTCGGGGATCTTGTGCACGCGCGAGGTCGGCGGCAGGCGCATGTAGTCGGCCATGCCGCCATCGGCCACGACGCGCTGGAAGCCGAAGATGTGGTGCACCTCGCACATCCAGTATTTGCCCGAGGTGCAGAAACGGCACTTGCCGCAGGGCACGATCTGCTCGGCGATCACGCGGTCGCCTTTCTCCACGCCGAAGTGCTCCGCCGCGCCTTCGCCCAGCGCCTCGACATAGCCGAAGAACTCATGGCCGGGAATGACCGGCGCCTTGACCCACGAGGGCTGGCCGTCGCCGCCCCAGAACATCTTCGCGCCCGAGTGGCACTTGCAGTCGGAGGCGCAGATGCCGCAGGCCGCGATGGAAATGAGCAGTTCGTTCGGGCCGATGGTGGGCATCGCGACGGTTTCGAGCCGGTAGTCCTTCGGGCCGTGGCACACGACGGCCTGCATGGCGGCGAGTTCGCCGATGGCGCCCGTGGCGCCGGGTTGGAGCTTTTGATAAGACATGGATTCCTTGAGATCAGGAGGGGTGCGAAGAAGCGGAGGAGAAGAGGTCAGCGACGGGCTTCGCGGCTGATGAAGATCGCGAGGAGGACGATGCCGCCCTTGATGATCAGTTGCAGGTACGGCGACACGCCGATCATGTTGAGACCGTTGTTGAGCACGGCCAGCAGCAGCGCGCCGACCAGCGTGCCCACGATGGCGCCACGGCCGCCCGCGATGGACGTGCCGCCCATCACCACCGCCGCGATGGCGTCGAGCTCGAAGCCCACGCCCACGCCGGGCTGGCCGCTGGTGACGCGCGCGGCCTGCACGATGCCCGCGATGGCGGCCGTGAGGCCGCTGAGCACATACACCAGCAGCTTGTAGCGCGACACGCGCACGCCCGACAGCCGCGTGGCTTCCTCGTTGCCGCCGATGGCGTACACGTAGCGGCCGAAGGGCGCCATGTTGAGCAGCACGTAGGCCACGAGGTAGGTCGCCAGCATGATGAGGATCGGCACCTTCAGGCCCGCGAGCGTGCCGCTGCCCAGGAAGGCGAACGACTCGGGCAGGCCGTCGATCGGGTAGCCGCCGGTGTAGATCAGGGCGATGCCGCGCGCGATGCCCATGGTGGCCAGCGTCACGATGATCGGCGGCATGCGCAGGTAGGCCACGCAGTAGCCGTTGAACAGGCCGATCACCGCACCCACGCCGAGCCCGAGCGGCACGGCGAGCACGGGCGGCAGGCCGAAGTGCACCATCAGCCCCGAGGCCAGCGTGCCCGACAGCGCCACCACCGCGCCCACCGAGAGGTCGATGCCGCCCGTGAGGATCGCGGCCGTCATGCCCACCGCGATGATCGCGTTGATGGACGACTGCAGCGCGATGTTCTGCAGGTTGCTCACCGAGAGAAAGTTGTCGGTCGCCACGATCATGAAGACCGAGATGGCGACCAGTCCGACCAGCGGCAGGAAGGCCGTGGAGCGGCGCAGCTGCGTGAAGAACCCGCCCGCGGGTGCCGGCGGCGTGGGATGGGTGGCGGTGGCAGTCATGGGGGGCTCCCGGAGGAAGAGGGAAGGGAGGGAGAAGAAGACGTCGCGTGGCGCATGATTTCGCCCGCGTTGATCGCGTCGCCCGTGAGCGTGGCCACGATGGCGCCGCCCGAGAACACGGCGACGCGGTCGCACAGGCCGACGATCTCGGGCAGCTCGCTGGAGATCATCAGGATCGACTTGCCCTGGCGCGTGAGTTCGCGCATCAGCTGGTAGATCTCGGCCTTGGCGCCCACGTCGATGCCGCGCGTGGGCTCGTCGAAGATCAGCACATCGCAATCGTGGCCGAGCCAGCGCGCGATCACCACCTTCTGCTGGTTGCCGCCCGACAGCGTGGCCACGCGGGTGTCGATGCCCGGCGCCTTCACGCCCACGCGGCGCGAGAGTTCGTCGGCCGCACGCTTCTCCGATGCCGTGTCGACCACGCCCGCGCGGCGGTGCCGCCCGAGGTTGTTCAGCGAGATGTTGAAGCGGATCGTGAAGTCGGTGATCAGCCCTTCGACCTTGCGGCTTTCGGGCAGCAGGCCGATGCCGTGCGCGAGTGCCTGCGTCGGGTCGTCCAGGCGCACGGGCCGGCCGTTGCGCAGCACCGTCTTGCGGTGCGCGCGGTCGGCGCCCATCATGCCCAGCGCGAGCTCGGTACGCCCCGAGCCCACCAGCCCCGCGAAGCCGAGGATCTCGCCCGCGTGCAGGTCGAAGCGGTTGACCGGGCCGTCCTTCACGAGCTGGATCTCGGGCACCTCGAGCACCTTGCGGCCGTTCGGCGCGGGCTGCGGCTTGGGCGGAAAGCTCTGTTCGATGCGCCGGCCCACCATCATCTCGACCAGCGCGTCGACGGTCGTGGCGGCCACGTCGGCGTGCCCGGCGTTGGCGCCGTCGCGCAGCACGCTGATGCGGTCGCAGACCTCGAAGATTTCATCGAGGTGGTGCGAGATGAAGATCATCGCCACGCCCTTGGCACGCAGCGCGCGCATCACCTTGAACAGGTGCTCGGCCTCGTTGGGCGTGAGCGTGGCGGTGGGTTCGTCGAGCACCAGCAGCCGTGCCTTCAGCGACAGCGCCTTGCCGATCTCGACGAACTGCTGCTGGGCCACCGAGAGCTGGCAGATCGGCACGCCGAGGTCGATCTGCACGCCCAGTTCGTCGAACACCGCGCGGGCCTCGCGCTGCATCGCCGCCTGGTCCATGAGGCCGAAGCGGTTCGTGCGGTAGCGGCCCAGGAAGATGTTCTCCACCGCGTTCAAGTACGGCACCAGGCTGAACTCCTGGAAGATGATGCCGATGCCCGCCGCGATGGCGTCGCCGTAGCCGGCGAAGTGGCACTCGGTGCCGTCGATGACGATGCGGCCCTCGTCGGCCTGGTGGATGCCGCCGAGGATCTTCATCAGCGTCGACTTGCCCGCGCCGTTCTCGCCGAGCAGCGCGTGCACCTCGCCCTGGCGCACCGAGAGGTCGATGTTCGACAGGGCCTTCACGCCCGGGAAGCGCTTGGACACGCCTTCCAGCCGCAGCATCTCCCGGGGTGGTTCGTACGTGACGGTCACGGGCGGTGCCTGTGGGGCTTACCAGCTGAAGGTCTTGGCGCCTTCGGCGTCGATGAGCTTCACGTCGACCGGCACGGCCGCGGGCACGTTGGCGCCCCACTTCTTCGCCAGTGCGATGCCGATGGCCAGGCGGATCTGGTCGCGCGGGTACTGCGCGGTGGTCGCGATGAACTTCGAGCCCGCCTTCTGCATCGCCTTGATGGCTTCGGGCGCGCCGTCCACGCTGGTGAGCTTCACGTCCTTGCCGCTGGCTTCGATGGCGGCGAGGGCGCCCATCGAGCCGCCGTCGTTCACGCTGAACACGCCCTTGAGGTTCTTGTTGGCCTGCAGGATGTTCTCGGTCACGGTGAGCGCGGTGGCGCGCTCCTGCTTGCCGTTCTGCGTGCTCACGACCTTGATGCCGGGGTACTTGGCCAGCGCTTCGCGGCAGCCCTTCACGCGCTCCAGGATCGGCACGACCGGGATGCCGTCGAGGATGGCCACGTCGCCCTTCTCGCCGATGTTCTTCGCGAGGTACTCGCAGGCCAGGCGGCCGGCGTCGAGGTTCTTGGAGCCCACGAACGAATCGACCGGGCCCTGCGCGTTGGCGTCGACCGCCACCACGATCACGCCGGCCTTCTTGGCCGAGCGCACCGCGGACTGCACGCCGGCCGAGTCGGTCGGGTTCAGCAGCAGGATGTCGATCTTCTTCTGGATCATGTCTTCCACGTCGCCGATCTGCTTGGCCACGTCGTGGCGCGCATCGGTGGTGACCACGGTGGCGCCGATGCTGGCGGCGGCTTCTTCCAGGGCCTGCTTCATCGTCACGAAGTAGGGGTTGTTCAGTTCCTGGAAGGTCATGCCGATGCGCAGCGGCTGCTTGGGCGCCTGTGCCAGTGCGGCGGTGGTGCCGCAGGCGAGGGCGGCGACGAGGGCGGTGGCTTTGAGAAGGCTCTTCATTGGGTTGTCTCCTTGAGGTTGGTTGTGTGACGGTCTGCAAAAAAACGCGGGCAAAGGGTCGCCCCGCGCGGCGCGCAAGGCGCCGCGCCAGGAAGGACGCGGGGAACACGGGGCGGCGCGCTACGGCGGGCTGTTGGCGGCGCGCGATGCAGCGAGCTGCATGCGATGGAAATGGCGGAACTTGGTCGGCGGCATGCGCTTGTGCAGCAGGAACTGCCGGTTGAAGTTCGACACGTTGTTGAAGCCCACGTCCATGCAGACGTCGAGCACGGGCTTGTCGCTGTTGGCGAGCAGTTCGCAGGCCCGGCCGATGCGCAGCCGGTTCACGTAGCGCACGAACGACTGGCCCGTGTGCTTGCGAAACGAGCGCGAGAACGCGCTCGGGCTCTGGCCCACCAGCTCGGCCAGCATCGGCTCGCGCAGCTCGTCGCCCAGGTTGGCGGCGATGTGGGCCAGCACGTTGTTGATCGCGTGCGACATGAAGGCCTTGGGGTCGGGCGTGAACGCGGGGCTGGCCAGCCGCTGGCGGTCGTCGCTGGCCACCAGCAGCTCGAACAGCGACAGCAGCAGCACCACGCGGCGCAGCCCGCGCGCCTCGAGCAGCGCTTCCATGATCGGCTTGGCCGCGGCGGCGGTGGCGGCCGAGAAGAGCAGGCCCGAGGCCGACTCGGCCAGCAGCGGCTCGATGCGGCGGAACTCGGGGAAGGTGGCCGCCATGTTGCGCACCAGTGCGGCGGGGAACTGGATCACGATGCCGCGGCGCTCGACGCTCTGGCCGGCGGGCACGTCGCTGATCCAGTTGTGCGGCAGGTCGGGGCCCATGAACACGAGGTTGCCCGGCTCGAAATGGCCGACGTGGTCGCCCACGAAGTACACGCCCTGGGTCTCGACGATCAGCTGGATCTCGTACTCGGGGTGGAAGTGCCAGCGCACCGTGCGATACGGATAGCCGTGCGCCCAGGCGGTGAACGATTCGTCACCTTGGACTTCGACGATTTCCAGATCGGGTTGCATGGCCGGCGGTCTTTCCTCTGTGTATGGCCCCCGGGTTGGGGGTGAGGCGGACTGTACGAATCGCTCCGGATGCCAACAACCAGCGTTGGCGCTCGCAACTGATACTTTTTTGAGTCTCGGTCCTGCCCGGTGGCGAGGGGTACGGCGACGCGCTGCGCTGCAGCAAACCCCTTTCTCCTCGGGGCGTGGCGCGTGCGGGAGTGCAATTGCTGCGGTGCAAAAGAGCCGCTTCGCGCCGTGTCAAGATTTCATAGGTGTTTTCCCGGCCCGATCCGGCATCCGGGGCGGCACGGCACACTCGCAAGCCATGACGCAAAGCTCTCTTTCCCCTCCGGCCGCGGGTCCGCTGGCCGGCCTCAAGGTCGTCGAACTCGGGCAACTGATCGCCGGCCCCTTCGCGGCGCGCACGCTGGCCGACTTCGGCGCCGACGTGGTCAAGATCGAGCCGCCCGGCGCGGGCGACCCGCTGCGCACCTGGCGGCTGCTGAAGGACGGCACTTCCGTCTGGTGGCAGGTGCAGTCGCGCAACAAGCGCTCGCTGGCGCTGGACCTGCGCCAGCCCGAGGCGCAGGCCATCGTGCGCCAGCTCGCGGCCGAGGCCGACGTGCTGGTCGAGAACTTCCGCCCCGGCGCGATGGAAGGCTGGGGCCTGGGGCCCGACGAGCTGCTGGCCGCCAACCCCGCGCTCGTCATGCTGCGCATCAGCGGCTACGGCCAGACCGGCCCCTACCGCGACCGCCCCGGCTTCGGCGTGGTGGCCGAGGCCATGGGCGGGCTGCGCCACCTCACGGGCGAACCGGGCCGCGTGCCGGTGCGCGTGGGCGTGTCGATCGGCGACACGCTGGCCTCGCTGCACGGCGTGATCGGCGTGCTGATGGCGATGCAGCACCGCCACGCCACTGTGAGCGCCGAATTTCCGAAGGGCCGGGGCCAGGTGGTCGACGTCGCGCTGTACGAGGCGGTCTTCAACTGCATGGAAAGCCTGCTGCCCGAGTACGCCGAATTCGGCGCGGTGCGCGAGGCCGCCGGCAGTGCGCTGCCGGGCATTGCGCCCACCAACGCCTACCGCTGCGCGGACGGCGGCTACGCCATCGTCGCGGGCAACGGCGACAGCATCTTCAAGCGGCTCATGGCCTGCATCGGCCGGCCGGACCTCGCGGCCGACCCGGCGCTGGCCGGCAACACGGGGCGCGTGGCGCAGGTCGGGATGCTCGACGCCGCCATCGGCGACTGGGCCGCGCAGCGCACGGTGACCGAGGTGCTGGCGGCGCTCGATGCGGCGCACGTGCCGGCCGGGCGCATCTACACCATCGCCGACATCGCAGCCGACCCGCACTACGCCGCGCGCGGCATGCTGCAGCAGGTGAAGATGCCGGACGGCAGCGCGCTCGCGGTGCCCGGCTTCGTGCCCAAGCTGTCGCTCACGCCGGCCGGCCACCGGCGCAATGCGCCGGCGCTGGGGGCGGACACGCAGGCGGTGCTGGAGGAGATCGGGCTGAGTGCCGAGCAGATCACCGCGCTGCAGGAACGCGGGATCGTCGGCTAGCCGGCGCGGCGGGTCAGGCCCGGAGGGATTCGATCAGGTCGATGTACTTCTGCTTCGCCTCGTCAGCCGTGGCGCCCTTCTGGGCGGTCCACGCGTCCCACTTGGCGCGCGCGACGATGTCGCTGAAGCTGGGCTTCTTGGCGGTGTTGTCGCCTTCGGTCGCCTGCTTGAACAGGGCGTAGATCTTCAGCAGCGTCGGGTTGTCGGGGCGCTCGGCCAGCAGCTTGGAGTTGGCCTGGGCGGCTTCGAATTGGGCGTTGAGGTCGGACATGGCAGTCGGGAAGAAGGTCGGAAACCGCGCATCTTAAATGGATTGGTACCAAGTGGTACCAATCGCGAGCATCCAAGCCCTTCAGTCCGTCAGGCCGGCGCGCGCCAGCTCCACGTCCAGTTGCTCGCGAGCGTCTTTCGCTTCGGCGTCGTGAATTTTTCGCGCTCCTTTGAGTTGCTTGGTGTGTCGACGTCGGATTGACCATTGTTTGCAACGGTGCGGCGCGGGTGTGCCACAGACTTTTTGGATCCCTGTTTTGCCAGAGGTCCACCACGTGTCTCACACCCTTGCGGTCACAAGCCCTGCACTGCCCGATGCCCTCGAACCCGTGCGCCTGTCGGGCCACGAAGGCCTCAATGCCTTGTTCGAATACGAGCTGCTGCTCAAGACTCCCGATGCGCTCAACTTCGGTTTCAGCCAGGCGGCAGACATCGACCTGGACGCCCTCATCGGCTGCGAGATCAGTTGCTCGATCGAGCTCGATGGCGCAGGAGAGTTTGCGGCAGGCGCCGTGGGCGGCAATGCAGGTGGGCTGGGCGCCGGCACACGGCAGATCAATGCGCTCATTGCCGGCGCGCAGCTGTGGGGCGAAGAAGGCCGCCACATTCAATACAAGCTCACGTTGCGTCCCTGGCTGCATCTGGCGACCCTGAGCACCGACTGCAAGATCTATCAGAACAAGACCGTCGTCGACATCCTGGACGAACTGTTCGCCGACTACTCCTTTCCCGTCGACAAGCACTTCGTCGAGACCTACCCGGCTCGGGACTACCAGACGCAGTTCAACGAGAGCGACTTCGCATTCTTCGAGCGCTTGTGTCAAGAGTGGGGAATTTCTTATCACTTCCGCCACAGCGACGGCAAGCACCGCCTCGTACTCACCGACAACATGGGCGCGCACCCGCCCATGGACAGCGCTGCCTATCAGCAGGTGGAATACCACCCCCCGGGCTGGAAGGTCGATGCCGAATACATCAGCAGCTTCGTTCCGCACCACCAGCTCACCAGCGGCCGCTACGTCAGCCGCGACTACGACTACACCCGGCCCAAGGCCGACCTGAGCACCGAGCAGGCCGCACCCCGCCCGACCGGACAGGCAGACCTGGAGGTCTACCAGTGGCACCACAGCCAGGCTGGCAGCCACTACGTGCAACCGCGCGCAGGCACGGGCACCAACGAACCCCTTGCAGAAGGCAACCGCATCGCCCTGCTGCGCATGCAGGCCCTGCGCACCCACGGTGCGCGGGCCAAGGCCAGCGGGCAACTGCGCGGCATGGTTCCCGGCGGGACGTTCCAGTTGCTCGAGCATCCGCGCGAAGCCGCCAACGTCCAGCACCTGGTGCTCGACAGCCAGTTCCTCATCGAGAACGTCGCGCAAGAAAGCCAGGGCATCGAAGCGGCCTCCCATCGCAAGCAGCAATGGCGCGTCGAGGTCGACTTCACGGCCCACCCGATCACCGAACCCCTGCGTCCGGCGCTGCTGCGGCACAAGCCGCACACGCAGGGCCCGCAGGTCGCGGTGGTGGTCGGGCCCGATGGAGAGAACCTGTGGACCGACGACCTGGGCCGCATCAAGGTGCAGTTTCCGTGGGACCGCCTGGGGCAGAAGAACCAGCACTCCACCTGCTGGCTGCGCGTGAGTTCGCCATGGGCCGGCAACCAACTGGGCGGCGTGCAGGTGCCGCGCATCGGCCAGGAGGTGATCGTCGATTTCATCGGCGGCGACCCCGACCTGCCCATCTGCACCGGCCGGGTCCACAACCAGATGAACCTGCCGCCCTGGGAGTTGCCCGGTCAGGCCGCACTGTCGGGGTTCAGGAGTCGGGAACTCGTCAAGGAGGGCGGCAACAGCGCAGGCGGGCGCTCCAACCATTTGGTCCTTGACGACACCGACCAGAAGATCCAGGCGCAGCTCAAGAGCGATCACCAAAGCAGTTCGCTGAGCCTGGGCCACGTCACGCGCATCGACAGCAATGCAGGCCGGATGGATGCACGCGGCGAAGGTTTTGAGTTGCGCACTGACGCCCATGGCGCCATCCGGGCGACGCAGGGCCTGCTCATCACGACCGAAGCACGTCCCAACGCAAAGGCCCATCTGCTCGACAGTGGCGAGACCCGTCAGCGTCTGGTCGAAGCCCGTGATCTGCACGATGCCGGCGCGCAAGAAGCGCAGAAGAACAAAGCCCAGGAGGGCAATGACCAGGCCGAGGTCGCCAAGTCGCTGCAGGAGCAGAGCCGATCGTCATGAGCTCCGGGATGGACGGCAGCAACTACCACGCAGCCGAATACCAGCGCCAGATGCACGAACGTAAGCTGGGCACGGTGCTCTTCGGGTGGGATGGCAATCAGATGGCTTGGGAGTCGGACTCGGCACGGAACCGGACAGTGCACTACGTCTTCGAGCCCGATAGCTTCGTACCGGTGTTGCAGGCCAGCGCGCCGGGGGCGATCACGCAGAGCTTCCTGAAGCGACCCGCCAAGGCGACGAGCGCGTACACCAACCAGGAAGGCAACTACGACCTGGACCTGGACCCGCTCTACAACGGCGACTACGCGCCGGGCATTGGTGACGATGGGGAGCCGTCGAAGTCGCTGGAGAACATCCACTACTACCAGTGTGACCACCTCGGCACGCCGATGGAGCTGACAGATGAGGGCGGCAACATCGCGTGGGAGGCGAACTACAAGGCGTGGGGTGAGGCGAGGTTCACGATCAGTGAGGCGGGCAGGAAGGCGGGGCTGAAGAACCCGATTCGGTTCCAGGGGCAGTATTTGGATGAGGAAACCGGGCTGCACTACAACCGGTTCAGGTATTACGACCCCATGGTGGGGCGGTTTGTGTCGAAAGATCCTATTGGATTGCTGGGAGGAAGCAATACACATGCATTTGCACCGAATCCCGTGCAGTGGATCGATCCACTCGGACTTTCGAATAAAAAGACATCTGCGGCGCCCAGTTGCCCGCGATGCGATCCATGCGTCGGAAAGAACCCCGCAGCAGAGGCACAACTTTGGCAAGGGCCTAAGAATGCGCCATATACAGGGGTTGATGGGTATACCAATGGAGTTTTAAAAAAGGGGGCTGTAATTTATTCTCTTTTTCCAGGAAATGTGCCTGGGTTTGCAGTTCCGATTGGAACGCTGAATAAACATCGGACAAATCCAGACTCCTACCACGAAGCCCTCCAAGTAGAAAAGGACTCCTCCAGAGGTCCTATGCGCACTCAGGTACAAAATTATCGTGTAACAGAAGATATTTGCGTCGCAAAAGGCCGTGCTACAGCCAATGGAAAATTTGGGGGTGGTGGAGGCATGCAGTATTACATCCCCACGGCGGATCGAGGAAAATTAACGATTGGGAAGACATTGCCGATATAGGATTTATAAATGAAAAAGAGCATTGGTATTTGCAATGATTTGCAATATATAATAGAAAAAGAAATGGAATTGGGCAATGAGATTCTGAGTGGCCCGGAAATTATCGACTGGCCAGCAAGAGGGTTGGTATTTGCTGCGTTGAAAAACGATCTAAATCTATCGGCCTATGATTTGCCGGCAACGGTACGTCATGAGATTTGCACTGATCCACGTTTTGGTTGGCATGATGAGTGCAAAAGTGTTGGACATGCAGACTTGTTGGTCGCAGGCAATACTCATTTCCCAAAATGAGTATTGCCTCGCCGTCCAATCGTGTGGCCTCTGGCGCAAGGCAACCGGTGGTGTGGATGTGGAGCTCGTCGGCATGGCCGATAGCTACGCCCACGCGGGTGTGAATCTGAATTCCGGCCAGTCGCCACCTTCAGATTCAGGGGACTGCTCGACGCGATGAATCGAGAGCTGCCTGACGGCAACGCGTCAGTCCGTCAGGCCCGCCCGCGCCAGCTCCACATCCAGCCGCTCTCGCGCATCTGCTGGCGTCAGCGCCGCCGCCTTCTCGTACAGCCCGTTCGCCTCGCCAAGGCGCGACTCGCCGTGCAGCATCAGCAGCGCACGCGCGTACTCCATCATCCCGGCCGCCGACTGCGGGTGCAGCGTCAGCCCGCGCTCGAACAGTTCGATCGAGGTTTCGGCGCGCACGCCGTACGTCATGCGCCCGACCAGCGCGCCGACCTTGTCGATCACCTCGGCGTGGAAGGCTGCCAGCGCGAGGTGCGCGTCGCCGTGTTCCGGCTGCAGTTCGATCACGTGCTCCAGCGCGCCCTTGAGCTTGGTGCCCAGGCCCTGCGCCAGGGCGCGCGCCACGCTGATGCCCTGGCTATAGCGGCCCAGCGCGTAGGCCTGCCAGTACAGCGCCTGGCAGTTGTCGGGTTCGGCCGCGACCTGCGCGCCGGCGCGTTCGATCACCTGGCGGAACATGGCGAGCCGCACGGCCTCGCGCGGCTCCAGGTAGTTGGCGTAGATGGCGGTCGCCTGGTTGGCGAGCGCCAGGCCGTCGGGGCCGTGGCGCAGGCCGAGGGCGGCGGCGCGTTCGAACTCGCCGCTGTGGTACAGCGCCCAGCCTTCGGCCAGCGGCGCGTCGGGCGCGGGCGGCGGCAGTGCGTGGCCGGCGTGCAGGCGCTGCCAGTGGGCGAGCAGGCTGCGCGCGTCGTAGCGGGGCACGTCGGGGTAGGGAAGGGGCGTCCAGGGTTCGGTGCCGGCGGTGGCCGTGGCCGCGGCAGGGCCGGCGGACAGCAGCGAGAGCGGTTTGAAATCGGAGTGGGGCATGGATGTTCTAGGCCGCCATATCGACAGTCGGTGGCACGGGGCTGGGGTTGCTGTTGGCGGCGCTTTCGCCGTTGTAGGCATTGCTCAGCGCCAGCAGGTGGCGGCGCTGGTCGCGTGCGAGGTAGGGCGCGAGCAGGTGCAGCGTGTGGTGGCCGCCGCGCATCAGCGCGCCCTGCGCGTGCGCGGGCTCCAGCGCCTGGCGCGGGTTGCGCACGTACTCGTAGCTGAGCCAGTAGGTCAGCACGACGACCATGCTCTGGGCCAGCGTGTCGACCTCGTGCGCGTCGATGTCCAGGTGGCCGGCGCGGCTCAGGCCGGCGATCAGCTGGCGGATGGCGCGCGCCTTGTTCTTGAGCACGAGCTGGAACTGGGTCTCCAGGTGCCGGTTCTTGCTCAGCAGGTCGTTGAGGTCGCGGTACAGGAAGCGGTAGCGCCAGATCAGCTCGAACAGGCTGTGCATGAAGAACCAGGCGTCCTCCACGTCGTGCACGCCTTCGCTGGCGTGCAGCAGCTCGTTGAGCTCGGCTTCGTAGCCTTCGTAGAGCTTGTTGATCAGCTCTTCCTTGGCGGGGTAGTGGTAGTAGAGATTGCCGGGGCTGATGTTCAGCTCGCCGGCCACCAGCGTGGTCGACACGTTCGGTTCCCCGAAGCGGTTGAACAAATCCAATGCGGCTTCGAGGATGCGTTGCGCAGTGCGGCGTGGCGCCTTCTTTGCCATGTCGGTGCCCCCGTGGTTTCTCTTGGTCTTGGGGGCACTCTAGCGCATGTGCGCTGCACCATGAACGGTGCAGGACATGTTTTGCGGCGCTGATTTTTTGTGCAGTGCCGCAATTACAGAACGATGTCAGCCGGCCTTGGTGCGGCGCAGGGTCTTCTTGGCAGCGGGGGCCGGCGCGGCCTTGCGCGAGGCGCGCACGGGCGAGGTCTTGGTATCGCGCTGCTTGAGCTGGGCTTCGAGCGCCTCGACGCGCGCCTGCAGCGCAGCCACGTCGGCGGCCGAGGGCACACCGAGTTTTTCGAGCGCGCGCGCCACGCGGTCTTCGAAGATGTTCTCGAGCTTGCCCCACTGGCCGGCGGCCTTGGTGCCGAACTCGCTGGCGAAGCCGGCCATGCGCTGCTGGGCCTGTGCCAGGGTTTCCTCGGCGGCCTGCTGGGTCTTCTTCTGCATGCCTGCGCCGTCCTTGACCAGCGCCTCGAAGGCCTTGCTGCCTTCCTGCTGCATCTTGGCGAAGGCGCCGAGGCCGGCCAGCCAGATCTGCTGGGCCGAGTCCTTGATGCGGTCGGTCTTGTCGTTGCTGTCGTCGTCTCGGGAGGTGGCCATGCGGTGTGTTCCTTGGGATGCAATCACACGACTCTAGCCGCCCGGGCGCGCCGTGGTTAGGGCGCGCCGCCTATCCCCGCGCCCCGGATCAGGGCGTGCCGCCGGCGGCGCGGCTGGCGTCCAGGTGCGCCTTGGCGCGCTCGGCCAGTGCCATTTCGCCGGGCGTGCCGGGCACGAAGGCTTCCACCGGCAGCGGCCGGCCGTGTGAGTCGACGGAGACGAACACGATCAGGCATTCGGTGGTCTTTTCCATCACGCCGCCCTTCATGTCGCCGCTGCGCACCTCGACCGAGATGTTCATGCTGGTCTTGCCGGTGTAGGCCAGGCGGGCCTCGACCTCGACCAGGTCGCCGATCATGATCGGCCGGTGAAAGCGGATGCTGCCGATGAAGGCGGTGACGCAGTAGCGCTTGGCCCAGCTGGTGGCGCAGGCGTAGCCGGCCTCGTCGATCCACTTCATGACCGTGCCGCCGTGGACCTTGCCGCCGAAGTTGACGGTGCTGGGTTCGGCCAGGAATCGGAGGGTGATGGAAGACATGGGGCGCCTTTTTTCTGTGGGCTGTGGGTGGGGAGCCGCGATTATGCGAGCGCGCGGGCGCCCTTTGGCGCCGTTCAGCTGCCGCTGAACAGCTGGGCCAGCGTGCGGCGCAGCCAGGCGTTGCCCGGGTCGGCATGAAAGCGCTCGTGCCAGTGCTGCTTGACCGCATAGGCCGGCAGCGTGAAGGGCGGCGCCAGCACCTTCACCGGCTCCTGCGTGGCCAGCACGTTGCCCAGGATGCGCGGCACCACCACGATCAGCTCGGTGTGGGCCACGATGCGCGCCACGCTCAGGAAGCTCGACAGCCGCACCACCACGTTGCGCTTGAGGCCCAGGCGCGCGATGGTCGTGTCGACGATGGCGTGCCCCGTGCCCGAGCTGGACACCACCGCGTGCGCCTCTTCCTCGAAGCGCTTGCGCGTGAGCTTGGCGCCGATGCGCGGGTGGTTCTGCGCCGCCAGGCAGACGAAGTTCTGCATGAACAGCACCTGCTGGTAGAAGCCCGCGTCCAGCTGCGGCATGAAGCCCACGGCCAGGTCGACGTCGCCGTCCTGCAGCCGGCGGCCGCTGTGGGTGGAGATGATCTCGGTCTCGATGTGCACGCCCGGCGCCGCATGGCGCAGGTGGTCGAGCAGGCCGGGCAGCAGCACCACCTCGCTGATGTCGGTCATGCAGATGCGAAAGCGCCGCTGCGCGCGCGCCGGCTCGAAGCTGCTGCGGTTGCCCTGTGCCTGCGCCAGCTGCGCCAGCGCTTCGCGCAGGTTCGGGTAGATGCGCTCGGCGTGCGGCGTGGGCTGCATGCCTTGCGCGGTGCGGGTGAACAGGCGGTCGTCGAAGTGCGCGCGCAGCTTGTTCAGCGCCGTGCTGGCCGCCGCCTGCGCCATGCCCAGGCGCTCGGCCGCCTTGGTGACGTTGCCGGTCTTGTAGACCTCGTCGAACACGGCGAGCCATTCGAGATCGAGCTTGGACATGGGGTGAGGCGGGACGGAGCCCTGAAGGCGAAAGGCACCATTATCGAAATTTCGAATTCCGTGTATTGGCACGCGGTCTTGAGGAAATAGTGGTGCGGGTCAACAATGCCGCCAACGGAGACACCGACCCCATGAACCCCGCTTCTTCCCATGCCGCCAGCGCACCGGCCAACGCCGCCGAGCGCCGCGACTACTACGCCCGCATCCGCCCGCTGAACCTCTCGCCGCTGTGGGAGTCGCTGCACGTGCTGGTGCCGCGCGAACCCAAGAGCCCGTGCGTGCCCGCGCTGTGGCGCTACGACGAGATCCGCCCGCTGCTCATGGAGTCGGCCGACCTCATCACCGCCGAAGAGGCCGTGCGCCGCGTGCTGGTGCTCGAGAACCCGGCGCTGCCCGGCAATGCGTCGATCACGCAGTCGATCTACGCCGGCCTGCAGCTCATCATGCCGGGCGAGGTGGCACCGTCGCACCGCCACGTGCAGTCGGCGCTGCGCTTCATCGTGGACGGCAAGGGCGCCTACACCACCGTGGGCGGCGAGCGCACGACGATGCACCCCGGCGACTTCATCATCACGCCCTCGTGGGCCTGGCACGACCACGGCAACGAAGGCATCGAAGGCGTGACCGAGCCGGTGGTCTGGCTCGACGGCCTCGACATTCCCATGCTGCGCTTCTTCGACGCCGGCTTCGCCGAGAACGACGACGCCAAGGTGCAGCACGTGGCGCGCCCCGAAGGCCACAGCCTGGCGCGCTTCGGCCACAACATGGTGCCGGTGCGGCACGACCACACCTCGGCCACCTCGCCGATCTTCAACTACCCCTACCTGCGCAGCCGCGAGGCGCTGGCCCAGTTGCAGAAGCAGGAAGCGCCCGACGCCTGGCTCGGCCACAAGCTGCGCTACATCAACCCGCTGACGGGCGGCTCGCCGATGCCGACCATCTCGACCCAGCTGCAGCTGCTGCCGAAGGGCTTCGCGGGCCAGGCGCACCGCGCCACCGACGGCACCGTCTACAGCGTGGTCGAAGGCCACGGCACCGCCGAAATCGCCGGCCAGCGCTTCGACTTCGGCCCGCGCGACACCTTCGTCGTGCCCTCGTGGGCGCCGCTGCGCCTGTCGTCGCCGAACGAAGACACCGTGCTCTTCAGTTTTTCCGACCGCCCCGTGCAGCAGGCCATGGGCATCCTGCGCGAAGCCTTTCTCGAAGACGCCTGAAAGCGCGGCGACCTTCTTTCCTTCTTTTTCTTGTTTGTCTGATGTGCCGTCCCACGCGGCAGGAGCTTCCATGTCCTTCGTCTTCACGCCCCCTTCCATCGTCGGCTTGCCCATCGTCGGCTCCGACCGGCAGTTCCCCGTGCGCCGCGTCTACTGCGTGGGCCGCAACTACGCGGCGCATGCGCGCGAGATGGGCTTCGACCCCGACCGCGAACCGCCGTTCTTCTTCTGCAAGCCCAACGACGACGCCTCGGTCGTGCCCGTGGCCGAAGGTGCCACCGGCGCCGTGCCGTACCCCTCGCTCACGAGCAACTACCACTACGAAGCCGAGCTGGTGGTCGCCATCGGCAAGGGCGGCAAGGACATTCCTGTCGACCAGGCCGCCAGCCACATCCACAGCTACGCCGTGGGCCTGGACATGACGCGCCGCGACCTGCAGATGAAGATGCGCGAAGCCGGCCGCCCCTGGGAGATCGGCAAGGCCTTCGACTTCTCGGCCCCCATCGCGCCGCTGCGCACGCTGGCCGACGTGGGCGAGATCAACGCCGGCGCCATCACGCTCGAGGTCGACGGGCAGGTGCGCCAGAACAGCGACATCACGCACCTGATCTGGTCGGTGAACGAGGTCATCGCCAACCTCTCGACGCTGTTCGCGCTGCAGCCCGGCGACCTGATCTTCACGGGCACGCCCGAAGGCGTGGGCGCGGTGAAGCCGGGCCAGACGATCAAGGTCAGCATCGAGCGCCTGCCATCGCTCACGGTCCGCATCGACTGAGCGTCCCGACCCGCGCATGACCCTCTCGAAGCATCCTCCTTCCGTGCTGCTCGTCGGCGGCGGCATCGGCGGCATGGCGGCCGCGCTGGCGCTCGCACGCCTGGGCGTGGCCATCGACCTGCTCGAACAGAGCGCCGTCATCGGCGAGATCGGCGCCGGCCTGCAGCTCGGCCCCAACGCCTTCGCCGCGCTCGACGCGCTGGGCGTGGGCGAGGCCGTGCGCCGCAACTCGGTGTTCACCGACCGGCTCGTGATGATGGACGCGGTCGACTGCAGTGAAGTCGCCTCGGTGCCCGTCGGCGAGGCCTTCCGCGCGCGCTTCGGCAACCCGTATGCCGTGAGCCACCGCGCCGACCTGCACGGTGCGATCCATGAGGCCGTGAAGCAGCATCCGCTGATCCGCTTCCACACTTCGGCGCAGGTCGAGGTGATCGACATCGGCGCGCACGGCGTCACGGCCGTCACGCGCGACGGCCGCCGTTTCCAGGCCGATGCCATCGTCGGCTGCGACGGCGTGAAGTCGGTGGTGCGCGCCAAGCTCATCGGCGACGCACCGCGCGTGTCGGGCCACGTGGTCTACCGCGCCGTCGTGCCCGCGGCCGACATGCCCGCCGACCTGCAATGGAACGCGCCCGTGGTCTGGGCCGGCCCGAACTGCCACCTCGTGCATTACCCGCTGCGCCACGGCGAGCAATACAACCTGGTCGTCACCTTCCACAGCCGTGAAGAAGAAGAGTGGGGCGTCACCGACGGCAGCAAGGACGAAGTGCTGTCGTACTTCGAAGGCGTGCACGCGCGCCCGCGCCAGTTGCTCGACCGCCCGACCTCGTGGCGCCGCTGGAGCACCGCCGACCGCGACCCCGTCGAGCGCTGGAGCGACGGCCCGGCCACGCTGCTGGGTGACGCGGCGCATCCCATGATGCAGTACCTCGCGCAGGGCGCCTGCATGGCGCTCGAAGACGCCGTGACGCTCGGCGAGGCCGTGAAGGCCTGCGACTTCGACATGACCGCCGCCTTCCAGCGCTACGAACAGGCCCGCATCGCACGCTGCGCGCGCGTCGTGCTGTCGGTGCGCGAGATGGGGCGCCTGTACCACGCCCAGGGCGTGGAGCGCCTGGTGCGCAACAGCCTGTGGACCGGGCGCACACCCGAACGCTTCTACGATGCGGTCGAATGGCTCTATGCCTGGCGGCCCGAGCACTGCCTGGGCGAGGCGCCCGCGCCGCGCTGATCCGCGTTTCTCTCTTCATCATCTACCAACGAGGCCGAAGGCCCAGGAGACACCCCATGAACTTTCCGCGCGCATTGCTGACGACCGCCGTCCTGGCCCTGACTGCCGCCTCCGGCGCCTGGGCGCAGGGCAGCGACTACCCGAGCAAGCCGGTGACGCTGATCACCCCGTTCGCGGCCGGCAGCGGCCCCGACGCGGTGCTGCGGCTCGTGTCCGACAAGCTCTCGCGCCTGTGGAACCAGCGCGTGGTGGTCGACAACCGGCCCGGCGGCGGCGGCTTCATCGCCATCGACCAGGCGCGCCGCGCCGCGCCCGACGGCTACACGCTGCTGCAGCTGGACAGCGAGCACATCGCCGCGCTGCCGCACCTGTACAAGTCGCGCAACTTCGTGACCCTGCAGCACTTCGACCCGGTCGCCTCGCTGTTCCGTACGCCCTTCTTCGTGGCCGTGGCCACCGAGTCGAAGTGGAAGACCATGGGCGACCTGATCGCCGCCGCCAAGGCCAACCCCGAAGGCATCGTCTATGGTTCGTGGGGCGTCGGCAGCCCGGGCCACCTGGGCGCGCAGCAGCTCGAGGCGCTCACGGGCATCCGCATGCGGCACGCGCCGTACCGCGAGGTGTCGCAGCTGTATTCCAACGTGGGCACCGGCGAGGTGCCGTGGGCCTTTGCGAGCATCCCGTCGAGCCAGGGCATCTACAAGGCCGGCAAGCTGCGCTACATCGCCGTGGCCGCGCCCAAGCGCATTCCGCAGATGCCCGACGTGCCCACCATGGCCGAGGCCGGCGGCCCGGCCTCGCTGGAGGTCAATTCCTTCGTGTCGCTGCTGGCGCCCAAGGGCGTGTCGGCGGCCGTGAAGGCCAAGATCAACGCCGACGTGGCCAAGGTCATCGCCGACCCCGACATCCGCGCCCGCTTCGACACCTTCGCCTTCGAGCCGCTGGCCTGGTCGCCCGAGGAGATCGAGCGCAATGCCGAGGCCAAGTCGAAGGTGTACGGGGAGCTGGTGCGCCGGGGCAACATCAGCCTCGACTGACGAGGGTGCGCCTTGCCCAGGGCTCGGCGCGCCAGTTAAGCTGGCTCTCTTTGCATTTTTGTTTACCTTTTAACTGTCTTTTCCCATGCAAGCCACCAAGAGAGCCCTCCTGATCGCCTGCGGCCTGGCCGCCACCGCGGCGCTGCCGCTGTCCGCCAGCGCCGACACCCTCGCGTGGCCGACCAAGCCGATCCGCCTGCTGGTGGGTTTCCCGGGCGGCTCCACGCCCGACATCGCGGCGCGCACCATCGCCGAGCCGCTGTCCCGCGCGTTGGGCCAGCCGGTCGTGGTGGACAACAAGGCCGGCGCCTCGGGCAACATCGCGGCCGACCAGGTGGCCAAGGCCACCGACGACCACACGCTGGGCATCGTCATCAACGGCAACCTCACGTCGTCGAAGATGCTGTACCCCAAGCTGCCGTACGACCCGGCGAAAGACTTCACGTACCTGTCGCTCATCGCCACCGCGCCGCTGGTGCTCGTGGCGCAGAACAGCCTGCCCTCGGGCACCGCCTTCTTCGATGCCGCGCGCCAGGCCGGCGACAAGTGGAACTACGGCTCGGTGGGCGTGGGCTCGGTCGGCCACCTGGGCATGGAACTGCTCAAGAGCCGCGTGAACGGCTTCAAGCCCGAGCACGTGCCCTACCAGGGCAACCCGCAGGTCGTCACCGGCATGCTGGGCGACCAGGTGCAGATGGGCCTGATCCCGCCGGGCGTGGCCATGCCGCAGATCCGCGCCGGCAAGCTCAAGGCCGTGGGCCTCACGGGCGGGCGCAGCGCGCTGGTGCCCGAGATCGCCCCGCTGGCCGAAGCCGGCGTGAAAGACTTCAACCTCGAGGTGTGGGTGGCGCTGCTCGGCCCGGCCAGCCTGTCGAAGCCCGCGCAGGCGCGCATCAGCCGCGAGATCGAGATCGTCATGAAAGACCCCGACGTGCGCCGCAAGCTCTTTGAGCAAGGCTGGCAGGCCGTGGGCACCTCGCCCGACGGCATGCGCACGCGCGTGAAGGAAGAGGCGGCGATCATGAGCAAGATCATTTCGACCCGCGGCATCAAGCTCCAGTGATGGCGACGACGCAGCAACAACACACCCTGACCGAACCGGCACGCGCGCTGCCGGTGTTCGGCGACTTCGACGTGGTCGTGGTCGGCGGCGGCCCCGCCGGCATTGCCGCCGCCGTGAGCGCCGCGCGCCACGGCGCGCGCACGCTGCTGGTGGAGCGCTACGGTTTTCTCGGCGGCATGGGCACCGCGGGAGGCGTGACCAACTTCGCGGGCCTGTACGGCAAGCGCCGCGGTGAGATGACGCAGCTGGTGCGCGGCGTGGTCGACGACCTCATCGACCGCATCGCCGGCTTCAACGGCATGAACGCGCCGCAGAACGGCATGGGCGGGCGCATCTGCGTGCGCTCGTACGACACCTCGGCCTACAAGCTGGCCGCCGACCAGCTGCTCGAAGCGGCCGGCGTGCAGATGCTGTTCCACGCGTATGCCGCGGCGGTGCTGCACGACGGTAGTCGCATCACCGCGCTGGTGGTCGAAACGAAATCGGGCCGCCAGGCGATCCGCGCCAACGCCTTCATCGACGCCAGCGGCGACGCCGACGTGGCGGCCTTCGCGGGCGTGCCCTTCGAAGTGGGCGACGGCCACGGCAGCGGGCTGTTCCCGACCACCATGTTCCGCATCGGCCAGGTCGACGCGCCGGCCGCGCTGGAAGCGGTGGGCGAGTTCTCGGCCATCAACGGCTTCATGGCGCGCGCCGAGCAGCAGCACCCGGGCAAGTACAGCTTTCCGCGCGAAGGCGCGATCCTGCGGCCCAACAAGGACCCGCGCGAGTGGCGCGCCAACGTCACGCAGATCCGCAACGCCGAAGGCCGCGCGATGAACGGCGTCGATGCGCGCGAGCTCAGCGACGGCGAGCTCGAAGGCCGGCGCCAGATCGCGGCGTACTTCAAGTTCCTGCAGGCCGAGGTGCCGGGCTTCGCGCCGTCGGCCATCGTGGAGATCGCGCCGCAGGTCGGCATCCGCGAGACGCGGCGCATCCAGGGCCTGTACGCGCTGGGCCGCGAGGACATCCTCGGCTCGGCCACCTTCGACGACACCATCGGCCTGAACGCCTGGCCGATGGAAATGCACGCCGACGGCCGCATCGAGTGGGCCTTCCCGCGCGACGAGGCCAACGCCTACAACCACCTGCCGTGGCGCATGCTGGTGCCGCAGACGCTCGACAACCTGCTGGTGGCAGGGCGCTGCGCCTCGATGACGCACGAAGGCCAGTCGGCCGCGCGCGCCAGCGGCGGCTGCTTCGTCATGGGGCAGGCGGCGGGCACCGCGGCGGCCTCGCTGGGCAGCGGGCGCTTCGCGGCGATCGACGTGGCGGCGCTGCAGAAAAAGCTGCTGGCCGACGGCGTCGACCTGGACCGTTGAGAAGGTGTGAACGAATCCGCCATGCCCGCTCATCCCGCCCAGACACGCCCCCTCTGCGTTGCAAATGCTCGCCATAGCCCGGCTATGGCTGCGCTTTGCGCCTTGAGGGGGCGCGCCTGGGCAGGCTGCTCGGCCACGCCGGATTCATTCACACCTTCTGAGCGCGGCGCGGCGCTAGAGTCCGGGGCTGGATGAACTCGAACCCCGGACACACCGTGCCTCTTTCTTCTTCGCTGTCGACCCCCGCGCGTCGGCTCTTCCTGGCGCTGGCCTGCGCCGCCTTCGGCCTGCTGCAGGTGGGCTGTGCCAGCACCCCCGAGGGCGACCCCGTCCACGGCAAGGACCGCGTGCTGAGCTTCGTCGCGGCCAAGGACGGCCGCAAGGTCGCCATCGCCGGCGACAAGTACCACTACGTGTTCGACGGCGACCCGTCCGTGGCCGCGCTGCTGCGCTGGGACGGCCGCACCAAGGTCACGCCCGCGCTCATCGGCGAACTGAAGGTGGCGCGCAACCAGAGCTTCGAAGGCCAGTACGTGCTGATGGCCTTCGACGCCGACCTGACCCCCGAAGACCGCAACTTCCTCGTCCAGACCGGTTTCGCGAAGGCCGAGGTGAAGTACGGCGACCGCACCGGGCCGGTGCTGCGCTACTTCGGCACGGTCTACGGCAAGCGCTACGCGGCGGTGGCGCTGAAGTCGGCCGACACGGTCGATTTCTCGCGGCGCCAGTACCTGAAGTACGTCGAGCAGGAAACGCTCAGCGGCCCCTTCAGCCAGGCCGCGCGTTCGCCGCTGGCGTACGGCGCCGACGGCGCGATGCTGCTGGGCGGCGTGCCGGTGCGCATGGTGGATGGCGGCACCGATCACGGCTGCAGCCTGCGCCTGATGCTGGACATCTGCTTCTTCAAGTAGGCCCGCCCGGGAGGCGCTGACCGGGCCGCGACAGCGCGCGGGCCCGGCCTTTGCTATCGTCGTGGATTGCTTTTCTGCGCCGAATCCCTTCCCCCGATGACCCCCGAACCCGTCCTTGCCGCCCGCCTCGTTGCCGACCTCGTCGCCCTCATGCAGCTCGAACCCCTGGGCGGCGACCGCTTCCTGGCCCAGAGCGAGGACATCGGCACGCCCGCCGTCTTCGGCGGCCAGGTGCTCGGCCAGTCGCTCATGGCCGCCAGCCTCACGGTGGGCGCCGAGCGCCCGGTGCATTCGATGCACGCCTACTTCCTGCTGCCCGGCGAGCACGCGCCCATCGAGTACAGCGTCGACCGCGTGCGCGACGGCCGCAGCTTCACCACGCGCCATGTGGTGGCGCGCCAGCAGGACCGCATCATTTTCGAGATGTCGGCCTCGTTCCAGACCGTGGACGAGGGCGTCGAGCACCAGTTCCCCATGCCCGCGGTCGAAGGCCCCGAGGGCCTGACCAGCGAACTCGACCAGCGCATCGCGCTCGGCGATCGCCTGCCCGAACCCTGGCGCTCCAAGGCCATCCAGCCGCACGGCATCGAGTACCGGCGCGTCGACCCCGAAGACCTGCTGCGGCCCGAGGTGCGTCCCACCGAGAACCAGAGCGCCATCTGGATGCGCGCCATCGCGCCGCTGCCCGACGACCTGACGGTGCACCGCGCGCTGCTGGCCTACGCCTCCGACCACGGCCTGCTGCGCGCCGCCATGCTGCCGCACGGCCTGAGCTTCATGAGCGGCCAGGTGCGCCCCGCCAGCCTGGACCACGCGATGTGGTTCCACCGCGATTTCCGTTTCGACGACTGGCTGCTCTACGTGGTCGACTCGCCCAGCGCGGGCGGCGCGCGCGGCCTGTGCCGCGGCAGCCTCTACACGCGCGACGGCCGCCTCGTGGCCTCGGCGGCGCAGGAGGGCATGCTGCGCATCCGCAAGCCGGGATCGCCGCGCACGCCGATCACGGGCTGAACGGCCTGCCTCCTTTTTCAACACCTACTCGATCACTCCGGCCATGAAGATCTTCTTCTCTCCCGCGTCTCCCTTCGTGCGCAAGTGCATGGTCGTGGCCCACGAGCTGGGCGTGGCCGACCGCATCGAGAAGCTGCCCAGCGCGGCCGGCCCGGTGAAGCGCGACGCCCGCATCCTGCCGACCAACCCGCTGGGCCAGGTGCCGACCTTCCTCACCGACGACGGCCAGGCACTGTTCGACAGCCGCGTGATCTGCGAGTACCTCGACACCGCGTACGCCGGCGGTCTGTTCCCGGCCGCCGGGCCCGCGCGCTGGGCGCGCCTGACCGAGCTGTCGCTGGCCGACGGCATGACTGGCGCCGCGCTGCTCGCGCGCTACGAGACCATGCTGCGCCCCGAGGCGCTGCGATGGAGCGACTGGACCGACGGCCAGCTCGACAAGGTGCGCACCGGCCTCGAATGGCTGGAGGCGGCGGCGCCGTCGTTCGGTGATCGCGTCGACATCGGCACCATCGCCTTCGGCTGCGCGCTGGGCTACATGGACTTCCGCTTTCCCTCGGTGGACTGGCGCGCCCAGGCGCCGAACAGCGCGAAGTGGTTCGCCGTGTTCAACCACCGGCCGTCGATGCAGGCCACGTTGCCGACGGCCTGAGCGATGACGTTCGACGATCTCTCGCGCCGCACCGGCATCGAAATTCCCCCGCTGCTGCAACAGCTCCTCGCCAGCGGGCCGCCTGATCTGGTCGGCTTCCCCGACTTCGAGTGGCTGGACGCCGAGCAGGCGGCCAACGACCTCGATGAGTGGCTCGACGCCAAGTGGCAGGACGGCCGCCGCTTCCTGCCCTTTGCGCAATCGGGCGCGGGCGACGCCTACTGCCTCGTGCCGCTGGACGGCGGCGCCGTGGGCGTGGCCTTCGTGTGGCACGACGACGAGGAAAGCAGCGTCGGCCACGGCTCGTTCGCCGATTTCGTCTGCGCGAAATTCCTGGAAGCCTTCGTCGACCTGAGCTACCTCAGCGACTGGGACCTGTCCGAGCCCGAGATGGCCGAGCGCATCGCGGCCGACGTGGTCACCGTCACGGCTTTCATGGACGGCACGGAAACCGCCGCCTACCTGCAGGCGCTGAGCCGGCAGCCGCTGGTGTCGCGGCCTTTCAAGACGGGCCCGCGCGCCAGGCCCGAGCAGGTGCCCTCGCTGATGCCGCAGGCCGAGTTCGAGGAAGACCTGAAGCGCTTCACCCTGCAGGACAGCGCGCCTTTCCCCGTGAAAGCGCGCTGGGACATCGAGGGGTAGGCTACGGGGTTTCATCCGAAGGAGGAACCCACCATGTCAGATCAGAAAGTAGCCATCGTCACCGCCGGCGGCAGCGGCATGGGCGCCGCGGCGGCGCGCAAGCTCGCGGACGACGGCTTTCGCGTGGCCATCCTGTCCTCGTCGGGCAAGGGCGAGGCGCTGGCGCAGGAACTCGGCGGCCTCGGCGTGACCGGCTCCAACCAATCGAACGAGGACATCCAGCGCCTCGTGGACAAGGTCATGGCCGAATGGGGCCGCATCGACGTGCTCGTGAACAGCGCCGGCCACGGCCCGCGCGCGCCGATCCTGGAGATCAGCGACGACGACTGGCACCGCGGCATGGACGTCTACTTCCTGAGCGCCGTGCGCCCCGCGCGCCTCGTGGCGCCGCACATGGTGAAGCAGGGCGGCGGCGCGATCATCAACATCTCGACCTTCGCCGCCTTCGAGCCCGACCCCGTGTTCCCGACCTCGGGCGTGTTCCGCGCCGGCCTCGCGGCCTTCACCAAGCTCTTCGCCGACCAGTACGCCAAGCACAACGTGCGCATGAATAACGTGCTGCCCGGCTTCATCGACAGCCTGCCCGAGAAGGACGTGTTCCGCGAGCGCATCCCGATGGGCCGCTACGGCCGCAGCGCCGAGATCGCCGCCACCATCGGCTTCCTGGCCTCCGAGGGCGCGGGCTACATCACGGGGCAGAACCTGCGCGTGGACGGCGGCATCACGCGCTCGGTCTGAACCCGGCAAAGGCGCCCATGACCGCCCCCACCCCGGTGCGCCAGCACATGGACCGCACCCTTGCGTCCTATGAAGCGTCCGCGCGCGACTACAACGCGATCGTGGCGGGCCACCGGCCGCCCGAGATCGAGGAGGCGGTGCGCCGCATGATGCAGCGCGTGCCCGCGGGCGGCACCGTGCTCGAGATCGGTTCCGGATCGGGGCAGGATGCCGACTTCGTCGAATCCCTGGGCGGCGTCGTGAGGCGCACCGATGCGGTCCAGGCGTTTCTCGACCTGCAGGCCGAGCGCGGCAAGAAGGGCGAGCTGCTCAACGTCGTCACGGATGCGCTGGGCGGGCCCTACGACGCGGTCCTGGCGATGTGCGTGCTGATCCATGTCGATCGCGCGCAGATCGCGCCGGTGCTGCGCAAGGTGTTCGACGCACTCGTGCCCGGCGGGGTTTTTCTCGCGGCCATGCGCATCGGCGAAGGCGAGACCCTGGGCGACTACCAGACCGTGTACTGGTCGAAAGACGCGTTCGCCGACGCGCTGGTGGCGGCGGGCCTTGACCTGCAATGGGACAGCCAGTGGATCGGCCGCGACGACGTGACGTGGGCCAACTTCCTGGCGTGCCGTCCGCGCTAGCGGACGAACGAGCGCGGGCTCACACGCCCAGGTAGCGCGTCCACAGTGACCGGTCGGCGTCGAGCGCGGCCGAGTCGCCCTGCCACACCACGCGTCCGCGTTCGAGGATCACGTGGCGGTCGGCCAGCGGCAGCAGGCGCTGCACGTACTTGTCGACCACCAGGATCGCCTCGCCTTCGGACTTGAGCGTGGCGATGCAGTGCCAGATCTCCTCGCGGATCACCGGCGCCAGGCCTTCGGTGGCTTCGTCCAGGATCAGCAGGCGCGGGTGCGTCGACAGCGCGCGCGCAATGGCCAGCATCTGCTGCTCGCCGCCCGAGAGCTGGTTGCCCGCGTTGGCCTTGCGCTCCGACAGGCGCGGAAAGAGCTTGTACAGCGCCTCCACGGTCCAGCGCGGCGCGCTGCCGGGCCGGGGCCGTGCGAAGGCGCGCAGGTGCTCGTCCACGCTGAGGTTGGGGAACACGTGGCGCCCCTCGGGCACGATGGCCATGCCGCGCCGCGCGATGGCGTCCGGCCGGTGGCCGCCGATGGCCGCGCCGCAGAACTGCACGCCGCCGCGCATCGGCGCGATCGTGCCGGTCAGCACCTTCAGCAGCGTGCTCTTGCCCATGCCGTTGCGGCCCAGCAGCGCCATCACTTCGCCCGCACCGACGCGCACGTCGATGCCGAACAGCACCTGGCTGGCGCCGTAGCCGGCCTCGATGGCGGTGGCCTCGAGCAGGGTGGATTTCGTGGTCGTCGTGCTCATGCGTGTCCTTCCGCTTCGGTGCCGAGGTACACGGCTTGCACATCGGGGTGGCCCCGCACTTCGTCGGCCGTGCCGCTCATCAGCACCTTGCCCTGCACCAGCACCGTGAGCCGGTTGGCGAGGCGGAACACGGCGTCCATGTCGTGCTCGATGAGCAGGATGGCCATCGAGGCGCGCAGCGATTCGATCAAATCGACCATGCGCGCCGACTCGTCGGGGCCCATGCCGGCCATCGGCTCGTCGAGCAGCAGCAGCTTGGGTTCGGCGGCCAGCGCCAGGGCCACGTCGAGCGCGCGCTGCGCGCCGTGCGGCAGCGTGCCCGCGATGCGGTGGCGCTCGCTGCCCAGGCCCACGCGGTCGGCCAGTGCGTGGGCACGGTCGACCAGGTCGCGTTCGTTGGCGCGCGGTGCCAGGAAGCGCAGGCTGCTCCCTGCATGGGCCTGCGCCGCGAGCATCAGGTTGTCGTGCACCGTTTCCTTGGCGAACACGCGCGTCACCTGGAAGCAGCGCGACATGCCGGCGGCCACGCGCTGGTGGTCCTTGTAGGCCGTGATGTCCTGCCCGTCGAGCATCAGCCGGCCCGCGTCGGCCTCCAGCAGGCCGGTGATGAGGTTCACCAGCGTGGTCTTGCCCGCACCGTTGGGACCGATGAGCGCATGCACCTCGCCGCGCTCCACCGTGAGGCTCACGTGGTCGGTCGCCAGCAGGCCGCCGAAGCGCTTGACCAACCCTTCGATTCTGAACAGGCTCATGGCTTGGCGCTCCCTGCGGCAGTTGCAGCGGAAGCCGCTGCTGCTGCGACCGTGCGGCGTTTCGTCGACAGTGCGGCGAGGCCGCGCGGGGCCCAGAGGGCGACGGCGATCAGCAGCAGGCCCAGCGGCATGTGCCAGTGTTCGGTGTGCTGCTTGAGCACTTCCTCGAGCACCAGCCAGACCACGGCGCCCACCGGCCCGCCCCAGCTGCGGCCCAGGCCGCCGATGACGACCATCACCACCAGCGTGGCCGACTGCGTCCAGTGCATGGTCGCGGGGCTCACGAAGCCGTTGCCGCCGGCCAGCAACGCGCCGGCCAGCCCGGCGATCGCGCCAGCGATGGCGAAGGCCACGAGCTGCAGCCGGAACACCGGGTAGCCCAGCGCGCGCATGCGCGTCTCGTTGTCGCGGATGCCCATCAGCGCATGGCCGAAGCGCGCCTGCGTGGCGCGGTGCAGCCACCACAGCGCGAGCGCGACCACCACGAGCACCACCCAGTAGAAGGTCGACTCGTTGCCCAGGTCCAGACCCGGCAGCAGCGTGGGACGCGACATCAGCGTGTAGCCGTCGTCGCCGCCGTACTTGCGCAGTGACACGACGACGAAATACAGCATCTGCGCGAAGGCCAGCGTGGTCATGATGAAGTACACGCCGCGCGTGCGCAGCGCCACCGTGCCGATCAGCGCGGCCACCAGGCCCGCCACCAGCGCGGCCAGCGGCCACAGGAGCCAGGCCGACATCACGCCGGCGTCGCTGAGCGCCACCACCGTGTAGGCGCCCATGCCGATGAAGCCCGCGTGCCCGAGCGCCACCATGCCGCCGAAGCCGAGGATGAAGTTCAGGCTCGCGGCGGCCAGCGCGACGACGAGCACGCGCCGCACGAAGCCGATGTAGAAGTCGAGCCCGAACAGCGGCGCGACCAGCGGAAAGGCCGCGAGCGCCACGAGGAGCAGCCCGAGGCCGAAGGTGCGTGACGAGGGTTTCATGCGCGGGCGGAGAAAAGGCCGGAAGGCCGGAAGATCAGGACGACGACCATGAGCGCGTACATCGCCACCTCGGCGAACAGCGGCCCCAGGTCGGCCGCCGTGGCGGGCGGCAGCGTGGCGCGCAGCAGCATCGGCACGAAGGCGCGGCCGATGGTGTCGACCACGCCGACCAGCAGCGCGGCCACGAAGGCGCCGCGCACCGAGCCGATGCCGCCGATCACCAGCACCACCAGCGCCGGGATCAGGATGGCTTCGCCCATGCCCACCTGCACCGCGACGATCGGGCCCATGAGCGCGCCGGCCAGTGCGGCCAGCGCCGCGCCGAGCAGGAACACGCCGTTGAAGATGCGGCCCACGCGCACGCCCATCAGCTCGGCCATCGGCCGGTCGGACGCACCCGCGCGCACCCGCATGCCGATGCGCGTGTGGTTCACGAGCACGTACAGCGCCAGCGCCATCAGCAGGCCGCCCGCGAGCACCACGAGGCGGTACGAGGGGTAGGGCAGGCCGTCCATCAGCTCGACCGGGCCCGAGAGCGCGGCCGGCGTGGGCGCCATCACGGGCGAGGGGCCCCAGATCATCTTGACGATGTCGTCGGCCACCAGGATCACGCCGAAGGTGGCGAGCACCTGCGCCAGGTGGTCGCGCTTGTAGAGGCGGCGCATCAGCAGCACCTCGATGAGCAGCGCCACCACCACGGTGACGAGCACCGCGACCACGATGGCGGCGGCGAACGAGCCGGTGCGCGTGTGCGCCTCGGCCGCCACGTAGGCGCCGGCCATGAACAGCGAGCCGTGCGCGAGGTTCAGCACGTCCATGATGCCGAACACCAGCGTGAGGCCCGCCGCCAGAAGAAAGAGCATCAGGCCGTAGCCGATGCCGTTGAGCAATTGCTCGAGGACGAGGATGCCGCTCATGGAAAGACGAGCCGCATCACTTCATTGCGCACTTGCTGGCGTAGCTGTCGCCATAGTTCGTGAGAACCGTGTTGATCAGCTTGTTCGTCACCTTGCCTTGCGCGTCCTTGCCGATCACGCGCAGGTAGAAGTTCTCGATGGGGAAGTGGTTGTTGGCGTACTTGAAGGTGCCGCGCGTCGAGGCGTAGTTGGCCTTCTTCAGGGCAGCGACCACGGCCTCGCGGTTCTGCGCGTTGCCGCCCGATTGCTTCACGGCGGCGTCCATCGCGAGGATCGCGTCGTAGGCCTGCGCGGCGTACACCGACGGGTAGCGGCCGTTGTATTCCTTGCGGAAGGCGGCCACGAAGGCCTTGTTGGCGGCGTTGTCCAGGTCGTGCGCCCAGTGCGAGGTGTTGAACAGGCCGAGCATGGGCTCGCCCACGGCGCCGATCACGTCCTCGTCGGCCGAGAAGCCGCTGGTGACGAGCGTGATGTCCTTGGACAGGCCCGCGCCCACGAACTGCTTGATGAAGTTGATGCCCATCGCGCCGGGCAGGAAGAAGTAGATCGAGTCGGGCTTGGCCGCGCGCAGCTGCGCGAGTTCGGCGGCATAGTCGATCTGGCCCAGCTTGGTGTACAGCTCGTCGGCCACCTGGCCCTTGAACTGGCGCTTGAAGCCGCCCAGCGCATCCTTGCCGGCCGGGTAGTTGGGGGCGATCAGCACGATCTTCTTGAACGCGCGGTCTTGTGCGAACTTGCCGGCGGCCTCGTGGAACTGGTCGTTCTGGTAGGCGGTGCCGAAGAAGTAGGGGCTGCACTGCGCACCGGCGAACTGGCTCGGGCCGGCGTTGGCCGACAGGTAGGGCACCTTGGCGTTGAACAGCGTCGGGCCCACGGCCAGCGCCACGTTGGAGCCGATGGGGCCGCTGAAGATGTCGATCTTGTCGCGCTGGATCATGCGGTCGACCAGCTGCTTGGCCTGGTCGGGGCTGCCGGCCATGTCGGCCTGCACGAACTCCACGTCCTGCCCGCCGAGCTTGCCGTTCAGCTGCTTGATGCCCAGCGCGAAGCCGTCGCGCGCCTCGGCGCCCAACGCCGCGAAAGGCCCCGAGATATCAAGGGCCAAACCCACCTTGACCGGCGCGGCCACGGCCGACACCGAGGCCCCGAGGGCGGCGCCGCACAGCAGCAGCGAGATCAGGGTGCGCGGCAGCGCGGGCGATTTCAGGAACGTGGGGCGCATCGGGTTCTCCGGCTAGGGAAGGGTTGAGACAACTGAACTGTTGATAGTTAAATACTTTAGCCGTAAACAATTCGGTGTCAACGGTACTAGCACGAATGGTGCCAGTGAACCGTGTCGCTTCCGTCGCGTCGGTCTCTTCCAGGAACACCGCGGAACCGGCTTTGCCGGGCCGCTGGTGTTGCCCCCTGCAAGGGGGTTGGCGTAGCGACACGAAGTGCGCGAAGACTGGGGGTTAGCCAAAAGGACTGGCCGTCGCGAACCAGAGGCCGATGCCCGTTGCGATGATGAAGGCCCCGTCGGTCACGCCTGCGACCAGGAAGAACTTGGTCTGCAGCGTGTCGACCAGTTCGGGCTGGCGCGTCGTGCCTTCGAGGAACTTCTGGCCCACCAGCGCGATGCCGATGCACGAACCCAGTGCGGCAATGCCGATCAGCAGGGCGACGGCGAGCGGGAGGATGTTGAAGCCGGTCATGGTTTTTTCTCCTGGTTGATGAATCGATGGACCCACTGTTCCAGAACGGGTGCATCGAATCCATGACGCGGGAGGTCATGCGCCAGACGAAAAAAAGGCCGGCCGTCGAAACGGCCGGCCTGAGCTCAGGCGCGAAGCGCAGGGCTTAGGGCAGCTGTGTCCAGTTCTGGTTGTTGCCGCCGTTGCAGGTCCAGGTGATCAGCGCCGTGTCCTGCGTGGTCGAGCCGTTCGGCACGTCCAGGCACGAACCCGAGGCGCGGTTGCGCACCGTGCCGCCCACCAGGCTCCACTGCGCCGTGTTGCCCGACGAGCAGGCCACCTGCACCACCGCAGCGTTCGTGGTCGCCGTGCCGTTCTGCGCCAGGCACAGGCCGCTGTGCTCGGCGATGAACTGCACGTAGCCGCCGGTGACCGGCGTCATGGTGAACTTCTCGTTGCCCGCATTGCCGCACGGCCATTGCACCGCCGTCGCGCCGCTGGTGGTCGAGGCGCCCTTGATGTTCACGCACATCGTCGGGTTGAGGTCGGAGCGCAGCCGCGTGACCACCGCCGGGGCGGTGTCCTGCGAGCGCACGTACTCACGCAGCGCCACCACGTCGTTCGCCGGCAGGCTGGAGGCGTTGCCGTGGCCGCCCGCGAGCAGGTCCTGCAGCGTGGCCGCCTGGCCGTTGTGGAAGAACGCGGTGGTGTTCCAGGTGCCCGACAGGGTCGGCGTGTCGAAGCCCACACCCGCCAGCGGCTGGTTGCTGCCCTTGCCCGACGAGGCCTGGATGGTCCCCACGTCGTGCCGCAGGCCGTCGCGGAAGGTGGCACCCGTGTGGCAGGTGGCGCACTGGGCCGTGTTGAACACGGTCTGTCCGCGCACCGCGTCCACGCTCAGGCTGCCGTCCGCGGCGCGCGCCGGGCTGCGCATGTACTTGTTGAGCGAACCCAGGTACACGGCCAGGTCGTCCAGCTGCGCGCTCTTGCCGGCCTTCGGGGCGCCCAGTGGGGCCTGCGTGGCGGCCCAGTCGGCGTTGCTCAGGAAGCCCGTGCCGCCGAACTCGTTGCGGATGTCGTTCTCGAAGTCCTGCACCTCGTCGAAGTTGGCCGTCCAGTGCAGCTTGCCGTGGCTGGTGCCGCGCCGCCCTTGCAGGCTGATGGTGCGGCGCAGGCCTTCGCCGCGCTGGGTGAAGTCCCACACCATGCCGTCGTCGCCGCCGTCCGCGTGGCAGCTGGCGCAGGAGATGTAGTTGTCCTTGCTCATGCGCCGGTCGGCCGCGTTGTAGAACACCTGCTTGCCGCGCAGCGCCGCGGCCGCCATCGGCTCCTGCGCCACGGTGGCCACGTTCTGCAGGAAGATCGCCGCGTTGGTCTCGGCCGACAGCACCTTCGCCACGTCGTGCACCGACACCGAGCGCGCCAGGAAGTTGTTCACGAACAACCGCTTGCGCGCCGCATCGAGGTACAGGCCATGCGGGGCGCTGCTGGCGTTGATCTCGCCGCGAATCGCGCGGGTGTAGCTGTCGACGATGGCGACGCGGTTGCCTTCCATCTGCGCCACGAACAGGTAGTCGCCGGCGGGCGAATACAGCGCGGCGCGCGCGGGTGCGCGGTCGTCGAAGTCGATCTGCTCGGAGAACACCTCGGCGGCGCTTTGCAGGTTCACCTGCGACAGGATCGAGCGCACCGTCTGGTCGTGCGGCAGGTCCTTGCCGTCGCGGAAGCGGCCGCGCACGATGTTGTCCTTCTTCGAAGGCAGCACGGCGCGCGAACCGTCGGGCGAGATCACCACCTGGCTCAGGTAGTTGGCCACGCCGCGCGCGCGGCTCTCGGTGTCGACGGTCGCGGTGTCCACCGGCAGCGGGATGGTCTGCAGCGCGGTCAGCGACTGCAGGTTCACCTTGTGCAGCTGGCCGCCCGTCATCTTCGACTTGAAGCGCGTGACGTAGGCCACCTGCGAGTCGGCGCTCACGGCGATGCCGCGCACGCCGCCCTCGAGCGCCAGCGCACCGGTGGTGGCGCCGTTGCTGGGGTCGAAGCTCATGAGCACCGACTTGCTTTCCAGCGTGAGCAGGCCCTTGGCGCCGTTGGGCGTGAAGGCCACGCCGTAGGGGCCGCTGCCGTAGGCCAGCGGGATCGACACCGACTGCGAGCCGTCGGCGGCGTTGAGCGCCACCAGCTTGTCCTCGCCCTGCACCGCGACCCAGATGCGGCCGTCGGGGCCGACGGCCAGCGTCTTGGCCTCGTCGCCGACGCGCACTTCCCACAGCTTGGCGAGGGTCTGCGCATCGATGGCGGCCACCGTGCCGCTGTCGGGGTTCACCGAGTACACCCGGCTCGCATCGCCCACGATGTTGGTCGTGTGCGTGGGCGCGGTCGCGGTGACCGGCGCGATCACGGTCACGTTGTAGGTGTAGTAGGTCTCGCGGCCGCTGCTGTCCTTCACCGTCAGGGTCACCGTGTAGTGGCCGGGGGTGGTGTAGGTGTAGCTCGTGTTCGGCTGGTTCGAGAACGCCGTCTGCGTGCCGTTGCCGAAGTTCCAGCGGAACTGCACGCCGCTGGCGCCGAGCGTCGCGGGGTTGAAGCTCAGCTGGCCGTTGACCAGCTTGGGCCCGCCGCCCAGGCCCGGGTCGCCGATGATGGCCTGGCCGCGCAGCGTGTCCACCTCGGCCTGGCCGAGCACGCGGCCGTACACGCGCACCTCGGCCAGCGTGCCCTTGAAGAGCGCGGTGTTGCCCTGGATCTGGCCCATGACCTGGAACTTGGTCGACAGGCCCTTGGTGCCGGTCGGCCCGGTCGACGTGGTCTTCACGCCGTCGACGTACACCGCCTGCGCGCCCGAGGCCGCGTCGCGCGTGAGCACCACGTGGTGCCAGTTGCCGTCGTTCACGGCCGCGGTGGAGGTGGTGCCGCCGTCGTTGCCCACCGAGAGCTTGATGCGCCCGCCGGTGTCCAGCCAGCCCCAGAACACGTCGTCGGTGCCGCCCGACTGGTCGCGACCGAAGATGCCGGGCGCGGTCCACGAGTTGGCAGCGCCGGCCTGCGTGGTCTTCATGTAGAAGCTCAGCGAGGCGGTGCTACCCAGCGCGCTGGCCACGGTGTCGTTCTTCAGCGGCACTCCGGCGGTGCGGTTCGCGAAGTTCAGGCCGATGCTCTCGAACGCGTCGCCGGTGGCGGGCGTGCCGTTGTTGGCGCCGATCTGGTCGCCCAGGTTGCCCGTCAGCGGCCAGTGGTGCATCAGGTTGATGTCGCTGGCGTTGCCGGTGTTGAAGGTGGAGCGGTAGTCGGCGCCGATGGCGTTGCCCGCATAGTCCTTCACGCCGTTGGCCGGCAGGAACACCTCATAGCTGGTGCCCGGCAGCAGCGGCTGCGCGGGATGGAAGTTGACGATGCCCAGCTGCACGCTGTAGGTGCCCGCCAGCGTGTTGCCGCCCACCGGACGCACGATGAAGGTGTTGCTGTTCACGCTCTCCGGCAGGATGTTGTCGGTCATGCCCAGGCCGATGCGCGAGCTGAGGGCCTGCTGCTTCGCACCGTTGGCGGGCGAGACCTGCTTCACTTCGGGCTTGGTGGTGTCGGGGTCCACCGCGTGCACGACGAAGCCGCTGCCCGAGCCGTGGTCGTTGCCCACGAAGACGAGGTTGCCGAACATCGCGACCTGGCCGTTGTCCGAGTGCGAGAAGTTCGGGTCGTCCTCGCGCAGGATGCTGCCGCGGCCCACCTCCACGTGGTTGAGCGGGTTGCTCACGTCCACCTTGTGGATGCGGGTCTGCGCGCCTTGAATGACGTAGTTGTCCTGCGTGGCGCAGTACAGCTGCTCGTCGATGACGAGCCGGTTGTCCTCGGCCACGAAGCGCGAGCGGTCGCTCAGGTCGTAGCTGTACATCTTGGCGCCGCTGCCGCGTGCCGACGCGTGCACGCTCTTGCCGTCGAAGCAGGTCGCGTAATAGAACGGCGTGGCGCCGGCGATGGAATCGAGCACCTTGGGGTTGAGCGGGTCGGAGATGTCCAGGCTCGCGAAACCACCGTTGCTTTCCATCGCGGTCAGCACCATGTGGTTGCCCATCGTGAAGATCGGGCCGAGCCGGAAGCCGCCGAGCTCGCCGGTGGGCACCGGGTTGGGCTTGCCGGCGCCGCGGTTGGCGACCACCGCGTTCGCGGGGTCCGTCGCGTCGACGATGAACATGCCCCGGCCGGCCGAGGCCACGTACAGGTAGGGCGCCTGCCACCACAGCTGCCAGGACACGTTCTCGTAGTCGCCCGAGTTGACGCCGGGCAACACCAGCTTCTTCACCTGCTTGATGTCGTTGATGTCGGTGAAGTCCCAGAACTCGACGCCGTTGATGCTGGGCAACACCACGTAGGTCTTGCCGCCGATCTTCGCGGTGCCGAAGGAATGGGTCTCGCGGAATTCCTTGGTGCGGCCGCCTGTCGCGTCATCGGGCTCGTAGATCTTCTTGACGAGCCTGATCTGGCGCGGGTTCGACACGTCGTACAGCAGGAAGCCGCCGGGGCCGAGGCCGCTGTCCGGCGCGAAGGAGGTGAGGAAGTAGCCGTTGACCATGATGCCGGCGTTCATGCCGTAGTCCTTGCGGCCCGGGTACGTGGCGGGCACGTCGCGCGCCTCGTAGGCGTCGCTGTGCGCCGGGTCGAGCGGGTGCGCGGCGCTGGTGATCATCGACACCGGCTTGAACAGTTCCGCCGAGGTGTAGGTGAGGTTGCCCAGGCCCGGCCCCTGCAGCGGGAGCGGGTCGGCCACGACGGCGGCAGCCGCCGTGGCCATCTTGTTGAGGGTCGTCATCGGACTGACCCCGGTGATTGCCGCATGCGTCAGCAATGTGACGCACGGCACCAGGAACGCCATCAGGAAATACCGGATCTTCATCGTCGCCTCCAGGTTGTTTGAAGTTCGCAGGGAACCCTCTTGTCCTTGGTTCTCTCGAGTCACTCGGTCGCTTGCAGGGAAAGCGCGCGCGCAGGCGCGCCCCCGGCGGGCAACGCATGCGTTGTCCGCCGTCCACTTCTTCTTCTGTCTTGCTCTCCCGCTGGTTGGCGCCGACGCTTTCCGGGGGGAAGGCGTCAGCGCCGGGGCGCTCTTATTTCACGCCGCCCGATTCGTAGATGTTCCAGGCCGCTTCGGCGCTGGCATCGTCGTGGATCATGGCCATCAGTGCGCTCACCACCGCCGAGGGGTTGGCGTGCTGGTAGACGTTGCGGCCGTACACCATGCCGACCGCGCCCTGGTCCAGGAGCACGCGCGAACGCGCGAACACCTGCTGCAGGTCTTCGCGCCCGCCGCCGCGCACGAGCACGGGGCAGCGCGCGGCCTGCACCACGCGGTGGAAGTCGGTGGCGTCGGTGGTCGGGTCGGCCTTGACGATGTCGGCGCCCATCTCGCGCGCCAGGCGCGTGAGCGTGACGATCTTCTCGGCGTCGCCATCGACCATGTAGCGGCTGGTGGCGGTGGGCGCCTGCATCACGAGCGGCTCGATCATCAGCGGCATGCCGTAGCGGTCGCAGTCGGCGCGCACGCGGGCGATGTTCTGCACGCACTGGCGGAACAGGTCGGGCTCGTCGGGCAGCATGAACAGGTTGACGACCACGCAGGCCGCGTCCCGCTGCACGGCGGGCAGCACGGGGTCGTCCTGGTTCTGCAGCACGGCCCACATCACGCGGTGGTGCACGGCGTTGTAGGGGTTGCCCATGTCCAGGCGCATCACCAGCGCGGGGCGATCGCGCCCGGGCCGGTCCTGCAGCAGGTCGGACTGCCCGTAGTTCAGCTGGATCGCATCGGGCTTCGCAGCCACGAGCTTGTCGATCACGCCGGGCATGTCCTCCAGGCCGTCCAGGAAGGTGGGTTCGTTGCACACGCCATGGTCCAGGGCGATGTCCAGGCAGCGGCCGTTGTGCAGCAGGCGGTTGAGCCGCGCGGTCTTGTCTTTCGACATGAAGGAAGAACTCCGTGTTGAGGAAAAAGGAAGGGAAGAAAGGCGCGCGCTCAGGCGAGCGCGTCCAGGTGGCGCTTGGCCGCAGCGTCGATCAGCTGCAGGGCCTCGCTGTCGAGCACGACCGCGCCGGCGCCGGCGTTCTCGATGGCCTGCTGGCGCACGCGCGCACCGCACAGCGCCACCGAGACGGTGCCGCGGGCCACGGTCCAGGCGATCATCATCTGGCCGAAGGAGCAGCCCAGGTGCATGCGCAGCGGCTCCAGCGTGTCGAAGAAGGCCTTCAGCTTGGCGCGGTTGGCTTCGCTGAAACGCGGGTTGGTGGCGCGCTGGTCGTCGCCCTTGAACTCGCGCGCGGGGTCGATGGGCCCGGCCAGCAGGCCCAGCGCCAGCGACGAGTAGCCCAGCACTGCCACGTTGTGCTCGGCGCACAGCGGCGCCAGCGTGGTCTCGATGCCGCGGTCGATGAGGCTGTAGAGCTCCTGCGCCGCATCGACCGGGCCGTGCTTGAGGTACTCCGACAGGATCTCGGGCGTTGCGTTGCTCACGCCGATGGCGCGGATCTTTCCCTGCTTCTTGAGGGCCAGCAGCGCGTCCATGGTCTCGGCCACGGGCGTCGTGTGGTCCTGCCAGTGCGTGATGTACAGGTCGATGTAGTCGGTCTGCAGGCGCTTCAGGCTCTCTTCGCATTCATGGAAGATCGAGTCGCGCCCGAGGTAGCGGTACACCGGGTGGCCGTCTTCCTCGAAGAAGTGCGTGCCCTGCTGCGTGTGCCACACCAGGCCGCACTTGGTGGCGATCACGGCCTCGTGGCGGCGGCCCTTGAGCGCGGTGCCGACGATGCTCTCGGAGCGGCCCAGGCCGTAGGCCGGTGCGGTGTCGATCAGGTTCACGCCCGCATCGAGCGAGGCCTGGATGGCGATCACGGCAGCGGCGTTGTCACCGCCGCCCCACATCCATCCGCCCATGGCCCAGGTGCCCAGGCCGATGGCCGAGCTTTCGATGCCCGAGGGGCCCAGGGTGGTTTTCTTCATCTGCGTTGCGTTGCTCATCGCTTGGTCTTTCTCGTGTTCAGGATGTGGTCGATGGTCACGGCCGCGAGCAGGATCAGGCCCTTGATCACGTCCTGCCAGTAAGGCGACACGTCGAGCAGGATCAGCGAGCTGGTCACCACCGACAGCAGCGCCAGGCCGAGCACGGCGCCGAGCACGGTGCCCGAGCCGCCCTTGAGGCTGGCGCCGCCGATCACGGCCGCGGCAATCACGTTGAGTTCCATGCCCATGCCGAAGGTCGGCGTGGCGGCGCCGAAGCGTGCCGTGTAGATCACGCCGGCCAGGCCCGCCGAGGCGGAGCACAGCACCGTGACCCAGAACTTCACGCGGCCCACGCGGATGCCGGCGTACAGCGCGGCCTTCTCGTTGCTGCCGGTGTAGAACACGCGGCGCAGCAGGGTGGAGCGGCGCAGCACGAAGTCGCTCACGATCACGATCGCCAGGAAGATCAGGATCACGGCCGGCACGCCGAACAGCGTGCCCTGGCCGATGAACTTGAACTCGGCCGGCAGCGAGAACAGCGACTGCGGCGTGCCCTGCGTGAGCGCCAGGCACAGGCCGCGCACGATCACCATGAAGGCCAGCGAGGCGATGAAGTGGTTCAGCCCGATGCGCGTGACGCAGCCGCCGATCATGGCGCCGATGAGGCCGCTGGCGCCGATGGCCACCAGGCTCGCAAGCCACGGGTCCATGCCCATGAGAAAGAGCTTGCCGGTCACCACCATCGCGAAGCACACCACCGAGCCCACCGACAGGTCGATGCCGCCGACGATGAGCAGGATGGTCATGCCCACCACCACGATGCCTTCGATGGAGAAGGACAGCAGCATCGCGCGCACGTTGTCCCAGGTGAGGAAGTAGGGCGATGCGAAGCTCATCGCGACGCACAGCGCCACGATGATCAGCACCAGCCCGGCCTCGCGCATGCTCGTGAGCTTGTTGGCCTGCTTCACGGGGTCTCCTGTTCGGCGGGGTTGCAGGGAGCCGGCCGTGGCCGTGGCCGCGGCGCCTGCGTCGATTCTGGTCGGAAAGTTCATGCCATTGCCTCTTCGGGTTCGCAAAGTCCGGAGGCCAGCCGCAGCAGGGCTTCCTCCGTCATCTCGTCATGGGCCAGTTCGCCCGCCAATCGCCCTTCGCGGATCACCAGTGCGCGGTCGCACAGGCCGATGATCTCGGGCAGTTCGGAAGAGATCACCACCACGCCCACGCCCTGGTCGGCCAGGTCGCGCAGGATGTGGTGGATCTCGGATTTCGCGCCCACGTCCACGCCGCGCGTGGGCTCGTCCATCAGCAGCACCGCGGGCTGCGTGGCCAGCAGCTTGGCGATCGCCACCTTCTGCTGGTTGCCGCCCGACAGGCTCGACACCTCGATCGCCACGCCGTCCGACTTCAGGTTGAGCTTGGCGCCCAGCTGCACCGCGAGCCGGTGCTCGGTGGCGCGCTGCAGCAGGCCCAGGGCCGAGCTCACGCGGCGCAGCGCCATCGACGAGATGTTCTGCGCGATCGGCAGGTCGAGGAACACGCCGGCCGCCTTGCGGTCTTCGCTGAGGTAGGCAATGCCTTCGCGCAGCGCGTCGCTGTACTTGCGGATGGCCAGCGTCTTGCCGTTGAGGCGCACGGCGCCGCGCCGCGCGGGGCGCAGGCCGCACACGGTCTCGGCCAGCTCGCTGCGTCCGGCGCCCATGAGGCCGGCGATGCCGAGGATCTCGCCGCGCTGGAGCGTGAAGGAGATGCCGTGCACGCGGTCGTCGTCGGCGATGCCGTCGACTTCCAGCACGGGGCCGGCGTTCGCGTCAGCGGCGGCGGATTGCTTGGGCGGGTAGTAGTTGCCCAGGTCGCGCCCGACCATGCGGCGCACCAGCTCGTCGGGCGTCATGCCTTCGAGCGGGCCGCTGTGCACGTTGCGCCCGTCGCGCAGCACGGTGGCGCGGTCGCAATGCGTGAAGATCTCGGCCATGCGATGGCTGATGTAGATGATACCGATGCCCTGCGCCTTGAGGTCGTGCAGCACCCGGAAGAGCGCGGCCGACTCGTTGTCGGTGAGGGCGGCAGTGGGCTCGTCGAGGATGAGCACCTTGCAGTCCAGCGTGAGCGCCTTGGCGATCTCCACCAGCTGCTGGCTCGAAATGCTCAGGTCGCGCACCAGCGCGGCCGGGTCGATGTCCTGGCCCAGGCGCGCCAGCACCTTGGCGGCGCGCGTGTTCAAGGCGGAGAAGTTCATCCACGCCTGTTTGCCGGCGTTGATTTCCGGCATGAAGATGTTCTCAGCCACGGTGGCGTCGGCGCACAGGGCGATTTCCTGGTGCACCAGGCCGATGCCCAGGCGCATGGCGTGGGCGGGGCCGTCGATGACGACCTTCTGGCCGCACAGCACGATCTCGCCTTCGTCGGGCTGGTGGATGCCGTCGATGATGTTCATCAGCGTCGACTTCCCCGCGCCGTTCTCGCCGCACAGGGCGTGGATCTCGCCGGCCTGCAGCGAGAAGTCCACGCCCGAGAGCGCGCGCGAAGCGCCGAAGCGCTTCGCGATGCCGCGCAGTTCAAGCAATGCGGCAGGGGTGCTCACTCGCCGATTCCCTTGGTGCCACGGCGGGCAAGGTACTTGTCCCAGTAGAAGTCGTCGGCGTTGGCCTTGCTGACCACGGCCAGGCCGTTGTCCAGGAAGGGCACCGACATCGGGTTCGTGCCGTTGCGCTTGGCGTCGTTCATCGGGTCGATGAGGCCGGGGTTCTTGGCCAGGAACAGCATCATCATGCCCATGTAGCCCTGCATGCCCTGGTTCGGGTTGATGGCACCGAACACGTCGCCCGACTTGATCATGTCCAGGATCTTGGCGTTGACGTCGCAGCACATCACCTTGATGTTCTTCTTGGTCTCGACCTTGGCCTGCGCCGCGCCGAGCGCCGAGTTGGCCTCGGGCATGAAGAGGGCGCCCAGGTTCGGGTTGGCCTGCGCCAGGCTCAGCACGGCCTGGTAGGCCTTGTTCGGGTCCTGGTTGCTGGCAGCGCGGCCGACCAGCTTCATGCCGGGGTGCTTGGCCTTCATGCGGTTCACGAACGCGGCGATGCGGCGGTCGTGGTTGTCCTGGCCCGGGTTCTCGAGCACGGCGTACTCGCCCTTGCCGTTCAGCGATGCGGCGATGGCGTCGGCGGCCTGGTTGCCTTCGCGGTCGTTGTCGGAGGTGATGAACGAGGTGCGCTTGGAGTTGGGCGAGTCGGCCGCGAAGGTCACGACCGGGATGCCCATCGCGGCGGCGCGGTTGATGGGTTCGATGAACGGGTCGGGGTTCATCGGGTGCAGCAGGATGCCGGCGGGCTTGCGCGCCAGTTCCTGTTCGAACGATGCGAGCTGCTTGTTCACGTCGTACTCCGGCGTGCCGGTGTAGCGGGTGCGAACGCCCAGCGTGCGGCCGAGCTGCTTCATCATTTCGTAGACCGGGAACCAGTACTCGACGCCCGAGACCATCACGTTCATCACGTAGACGTCGCTGGCATTGCCGCGCAGGCCGGCACCTGCCGCGGGGGCTGCGGCTTGCTGTTGCGCGAACGCGCTCGCACCGGCCAGGCCGATACCGGCGGCGGCTGCGGACTTCAGGAAATTACGCCTCATTCTTTGTCTCCTCACGTTGACTGGCAGAGCTTTCGGCCCGCCGTTGCGTGGCGGACCTGTGGACCGTGGTGTCACGACAGTTGTTATGACAGGCTAGAATGTAATGGCGGGCCGTTTCTCCCGATAACTAGGGGAAACGCTACTGGTGACAGCCTTTTTTTCCGCCGAAGCTGTTATGACATGAAGACCAAAATACTGATCGGCATCGACATGGGCTCGAGCAGCCTGAAGGCGCTGGCCCTGGACGCGGGGAGCGGGCGCAGCCTGGCCGTGTCGCGCCTGCCCCTGCGGCATGCGCGGCTGCCCGGCGGCGGGTGCGAGGTGGGCGCGGCGGCGATTCGCGCGGGGCTGACCCACGTGCTCGGCGACGTGGCGCGCCAGCTCGGCCCGCGCGCCGCGGACGTGTGCGCCATCGGCTGCACCGGCCACGGCGCGGGCCTGTACGCCCTCGATGCACAACACGAACTCGTGGGCGGCCGCGCCGTCGCCTCCACCGACCAGCGCGCCGATGCGCGCGCACTCGCCCTCTCGGCACGCCACGGCGACCGGCTGTTCGCGGACGTCGGCTGTCGCCCCTGGCCCGGCCAGCCCACGGTGATCGCGGCCGAGCTGCTGGGCGCCGACGCCGTGCAGCGCGGCGAGCTGCACCGCCTGCTGTTCGCCAAGGACTACCTCGGCTTCCTGCTGACCGGCGAGATCGCCACCGACGCGAGCGACGCCAGCACCGCGGGCCTGCTCTCGCTGGCCACCGGCGACTGGTCGCCCCTGGCCTTCGAGGTCGCGGGCATCGACGGCCTCGGGCCGCGCGCCTTCGGTCCGCTGGTGCCCAGCGGCCAGACGATGGGCCGGCTGCGCGCCGCCGAGGCGGCGCTGTGCGGCCTGCCCGCCGGCATTCCGGTGGCGATGGGCGCCATCGACCTGCTCGCCTCGATGACCGCCATCGGCGCCGAAGACCGCGGCCGTGCCGTGTCGGTGCTGGGCACGTGGTGCGTCAACGCCGTCATCGGCCCGGTGATCGACCCGCAGCCCGAGGTCGCCGCGCTCGTCAACTTCGGCCGCACGCGCGAGCGCCTGTACATGGAGAACAGCCCCTCGTCGATGGCCAACATCGCGTGGCTGGCCGGCGCGCTCGGGCTGCCCGATGCGCGCGCCGTGGTCGACCTGGCCATGGGCGTGCCGCTGGGTGCGAACGGGCTGCGCTTTCTGCCTTTCATCAACGGCGGGGGTGGCATCACGGCCGGCTTCGTCGGGCTCAAGAGCCATCACACGCCGGCCGACATGGCGCGCGCCGTGGTCGATGCCGTCGCTGCGCTGCATGCGCGCCACACCGCGCGCCTCGCGTCGCAGGGCCTGCCGGTGTCGGCCTCCAGCGTGCTGGGCGGCGGCGCCAGCGATGCGCGCCTGGTGCGCCTGCTCGCGGCGCTGCTGGGCCACCCGGTCGAGCGCTGCGCCGACGACGAAACCGGCGCGCGCGGCGCCGCCCTCTATGCCGCGATGTCGCAGGACCTCGACGACGCGGGGCCTGCCAGCCCGCTGCGCGCGCCCTGCGAACTCATCGAACCCGACGCGCGCGACGCGCGGGCCCATGCCGATTTCAACGCCGAATTCAACGAACTGATCGATCGCATGTCTCCTGTCTTCAACCATCTGTCGGGCGGTGCGTCATGAGCGCGTGGCAACTGCCTTTTGTCCGCCCAGCCTCTCTTGAGGGCCGCCACTTTTCGACGGTGATCGTCGGCGCCGGCATCAATGGCGTGGGCGTGTTCCGCGACCTGTCGCTGCAGCGCGTCGATTGCCTCATCGTCGACAAGGGCGACTTCGGCGCCGGCGCCAGCAGCGCGCCCTCGCGCATGATCCACGGCGGCCTGCGCTACCTGGAAAACGGCAGCTTCTCGCTGGTGGCCGAGGCCACGCGCGAGCGCAACCTGCTGCTGCGCAACGCGCCGCACCTGGTGCAGCCGCTGAAGACCGTGGTGCCGCTGTCGAGCTTCTTCGGCGGGCTGCTGAGCAGCGCGCTCAAGTTCTTCGGCCGCACGCCGCCGCAGCGCACGCGCGGCCTGCTGGCCGTGGCCGCGGGCCTGCGCCTGTACGACCTGCTGGGCCGCCGCCAGCGCGTGATGCCGGGCCACCGCATCAGCCGCGTGCCCACCAACGACCGCCGCCTGTTCCGCGCTGCGATCCGCTGGACCGCCACCTTCTTCGATGCCTGGATCAGCCATCCCGAGTGGCTGATCCTCGAACTCATCGGCGACGCCTGCCGCGACCAGCCGCGCTCGGCCGCCGCCAACTACTGCCGCGTGACGGGCTGCGCGGGCAACATCCTCACGCTGCGCGACGAGATCACCGGCGCGCTGGTGCGCGTCACGGCCGACACCGTGGTGAACGCCACCGGCGCCTGGCTCGACCGCAGCGCGGCCGTGCTCGGCGGCGCCGGCCCGCGCGTGATGGGCACCAAGGGCTCGCACCTCGTGCTCGACCACCCGGCGCTGCGCGACGCGCTCGAAGGCCGCATGGCCTACTTCGAGGCGGTGGACGGGCGCGTGTGCATCGTCTATCCGTTTCTCGACCGCGTGCTGGTGGGCTCCACCGACATCCCGGTGGAAGACCCCGACCAGATCGTCACCGAGCCGGCCGAGATCGACTACCTCATCGACGTGCTGCGCGAGGTGTTCCCGAACATGGCCTTCGACCGCCAGCACGTGATCTACACCTACGTCGGCGTGCGCCCGCTGGCGCGCTCCGACGCCGACAAGCCGGGCCAGATCTCGCGCGACCACTCGGTGGTGGTCGACCCGCCGAGCGCCACGCGCGACGTGCCCATCGTCGGCCTCGTGGGCGGCAAGTGGACCACCTTCCGCGCCCTGGCCGAAGAAGCCACCGACCACGTGCTGCGCCACCTGGGCCGCTCGCGCACCGCCTCGACCGAGTCGCTGCCCATCGGCGGCGGCGCCGAGCTGCCGGCCGACGCGGCCGCCACCGAGCGCTTCATCGACAAGATGACGGCCGGCTCGGGCCTGGGCCGCGCACGCGCGCTGGGCCTGCTGCGCCGCTACGGCTCGAAGGCGCTGCCGCTGGCGCAGCGCCTCGCGGCCTCGGGCGACACGCCGCTGCGCCATGCGCCCGAGTACTCGGCGGCCGAACTCTCGTACCTGTGCATGGAGACCGGCGTCGTGCACCTGGACGACCTCGTGATCCGTCGCACGCTGCTGGCCATTCGCGGGCTGGTCACCGACGACGCGCTCGCCGAGATCGCCGGCGTGGCCGCCGAAGCCCTCGGCTGGGACGCGGCCCGCGCGCACCAGGAACTCAGCGCCTGCGCCGCCGCCCTGCGCGAGCGGCACGGCGTGCGCCTGCAGCCGGTGGCGGCCCACGAGCCGGCGTCTTCCGCTTTCGATGCATCATTGATGGCCAGCCCCGTCCTCGGCCCGACCTAACGTGACCCTTTCCACCGCCCCCGACACCGTGTCGACGACCTCGCTCGACCGCAACTCCGAATCGCCGCTGTGGGCGCAGTTCCGCGACGCCATCCGGCTGCAGATCCTGCAGGGCGTGCTGCCCATCGGCGCCAAGCTGCCGTCCGAGGCCGAGCTGGGCGAGCAGTTCGGCATCTCGCGCATCGTGGTGCGCGAGGCGCTCGCCGACCTGGTGCGCAACAACCTCATCTACAAGATCAAGGGCCGCGGTGCCTTCGTGTCGGCGCGCGAGCGCGACGAAGACTTCGTCTCCACCGTGCTGGGCTTTTCCGACGAGATGGAACGCAAGGGCCGCTCGGTGCGCACGCAGATCCTCGTGCAGGAACTGCGCGCCGCCACTGCGCAGGAAGCCGCCGCGCTCGGCCTCACCGAAGACGCGCAGGTGGTCGGCCTCAAGCGCCTGCGCAGCGTCGACGGCGAACTGCGCCTCCTGGTCGAGACGGCGGTGCCGGCCGACCTGGCGCCGGGCCTGCACCGCACGCGGCTGGACGACCGCTCGCTGTACGACGTGCTGCGCCGCCAGTACGGCGTGCGGCTGGTGCGCGCCGAACGCTGGATCGATGCCGTGCTGCCCGACGCCGAGACCTGCCGCCTGCTCGACCTGCCGCAGCCCGAGCCGCTGCTGCGCATCGAATCGATCGCCTACGGCGCCAACGGCCGGCCGCTGGAGCACTACCGCGCGCTGCACCGCTGCAAGACCAGCCGCCTGCACGTGCAGACGACGACCTGAGCTCAGGCCTTCGCGTTGCTGCTGCTGCGTGAAGGCAAGAGCACCGAGGCGATGGCGACCATCATCAGCGCCACCGCCACCCAGTCCTGCCAGTGCACGACCTCGCCGAGCCACACGGCGCCGCTGAACACGCCGAGCACGGGGATGAACATCACGCTCAAGGTCGAGGCCACCGGCGGCAGGCCGCGCGCCAGGTAGAACCAGGCTGCGTGCGCGAAGCCGAAGATCAGCACCGCGTTGTAGGCGATCGATCCCCAGGTCACGGCGCCCGGCGAGCGCCATTGGTCGCGCTCGAACAGCAGCGACAGCACCGTCATCACCACGGCCGTCATGGCCGTCATCCAGAACGAGAGCGTGAGCGTGGGCAGCCCGATGCGCGTGTGGCGCAGCAACTGCGTGCCCAGCGCCCAGGTGGCGGCGGCCACCAGCGCCAGCGCCACGTAGCCGGGGCGGCCCGCGAAGTCGGTGAGCTCGTGCCACAGCAGCAGCCCGACGCCGATGGCGCAGGCACCCACGCCGGTCCACGCGCGGCGCGTGAGCACGGCCGAGAACAGCAGCGCGCCGATGACCGCGGAGAACACCGGCATCGTGTAGCCCAGGATCGCGGCGCGCCCGCCCGAGAGCGCCTTCACCGCGAGGATGATGCAGGCGTGCCAGACGAACATGTTGGTCGCGCCCAGCCACACCAGCTCGGGCCAGGCACTGCGCGGCACGCGGAACGGCACCTTCATCACCACCAGCGCGATCGCCAGCACGGGCACGCCCAGCCAGATCGAGATCGCGCGGAAGGCCAGTGGCGGGTAGTCGGCCACGCCGAGCTTCATCACCGGCCAGTTGAAGCCCCACGCGAGGGTGAGGAGCACGAGAAGAACGAACTGGCGCGGCGTGAAGGAAGGCATGGGCCGCGATTGTGGCGCGGCCCGCGCATTCGTGCTGGCGGCGCTGCTACAGCAGGCGCTTGAGGTAGCGCCCCGTGTGGCTCGCCTCGTTCGCCGCGATGTCTTCCGGCGTGCCTTCGCCCACCACCGTGCCGCCGCCGGCACCGCCTTCGGGGCCCATGTCGATGAGCCAATCCGCCGTCTTGATGACGTCCAGGTTGTGCTCGATGACGACGATGGTGTTGCCCGCGTCGCGCAGCTGGTGCAGCACCTTGAGCAGCAGTTCGATGTCCGCGAAGTGCAGGCCGGTCGTCGGCTCGTCGAGGATGTAGAGCGTGCGGCCCGTGTCGCGCTTGCTGAGTTCGAGCGCGAGCTTCACGCGCTGTGCCTCGCCGCCCGACAGCGTGGTCGCCGACTGGCCGAGCTTGATGTACGAGAGGCCCACGTCGAGCAGCGTGCGCAGCTTGCGCTCGATGGTCGGCACGGCCTTCAGGAACTCGTGCGCGACCTCGACCGTCATCTCGAGGATCTGTGCGATGTTCCGGCCCTTGTACTGGACCTCGAGCGTCTCGCGGTTGTAGCGCTGGCCGTGGCAGACCTCGCAGGGCACGTACACGTCGGGCAGGAAGTGCATCTCGACCTTCACCACGCCGTCGCCCTGGCAGGCCTCGCAGCGGCCGCCCGCCACGTTGAAGCTGAAGCGGCCCGGGCCGTAGCCGCGCTCGCGCGCGGTGTTGGTCTCGGCCATCAGCTCGCGGATGGGCGTGAACAGGCCCGTGTACGTGGCCGGGTTGCTGCGCGGCGTGCGGCCGATGGGCGACTGGTCGACGTTGATGACCTTGTCGAAGTACTCGATGCCTTCCACCGACTCGTGCGCGGCCGGCTCTTCGTGCGCGCGGTACAGCGTGCGTGCCACGGCGGTGTAGAGCGTGTCGTTCACCAGCGTCGACTTGCCCGAGCCCGAGACGCCGGTCACGCAGGTCAGCAGGCCCACGGGGAAGGCGACGCTCACGTTCTTCAGGTTGTTGCCGGTGGCGCCGACCACGCGGATCTCCTGCAGGTCGGTCTGCGAAGCCAGGTGCGCCGCCTCGCGCGCGGCCCGCCGTTCGGCCGCGGGGCTCTGCGGAAAGCGCGAGGGCTTCTTGCCTTCGTTGAAGGCCGGCTTCTTCACGGCCGGCAGCCAGGCGGTGCGGTGCTTGGGCACCTCGATCTTCTTCACGCCCGAGAGGTACTGGCCGGTGAGCGACTCGGGGTTGGCCGACACCTGGGCATACGTGCCCTGGGCCATCACGCGCCCGCCGTGCACGCCGGCGCCGGGGCCCATGTCGATCACGTGGTCGGCGGCGTGGATCATGTCCTCGTCGTGCTCGACCACGATCACGCTGTTGCCGATGTCACGCAGGTGTTTGAGCGTGCCGATGAGGCGGTCGTTGTCGCGCTGGTGCAGGCCGATGCTGGGCTCGTCGAGCACGTACATCACGCCCGTGAGGCCCGAGCCGATCTGCGACGCGAGGCGGATGCGCTGCGCCTCGCCGCCCGAGAGCGTTTCGGCGCTGCGGTCCAGGCTCAGGTAGTTGAGGCCCACGTCGTTGAGGAATTTCAGGCGCAGGCCGATCTCGCGCACCACCTTGTCGGCGATGTCGGCCTTGGCGCCGCGCAGCTTGAGCGTGCTGAACCAGGCGTAGGCGTCGCGCAGCGTGAGGTGGCTCAATTCGAAGATGGCCATGCGCGGGGGCTCGCCGCCGTTCGCAGCAGCCACGTGCCCGGCGTCGTCCACCAGGAACACGTTGCGCGCCTCGCGCCGCAGCCGCGAGCCGCCGCAGTCGGGGCAGGGCTGCTGGTTGCGAAAGCGCGCGAGGTCTTCGCGCACCATCACCGAGTCGGTCTCGCGGTAGCGCCGCGTCATGTTCGGGATGATCCCCTCGAAGGGGTGCTTCTTCGTGAGCTTCTTGCCCGCGAAGTTGCCCGATTCCATGGTGTAGTTGAACTTGATCTCTTCGCCGCCCGAGCCGTGCAGCAGCGTCTGCTGCACCGAGGCCGGCAGCGACTCGAAGGGCGCGTCGACGTCGAACTTGTAGTGCTTGGCGACGCTCTCGACCATGCTGAAGTAGTAGCCGTTGCGGCGGTCCCAGCCCTTGATGGCGCCGCTGGCGATCGACAGCGACGGAAACGCCACCACGCGCACCGGGTCGAACACCTCGCGGTGGCCCAGGCCGTCGCAGCTCGGGCAGGCGCCCACGGGCGAATTGAACGAGAACAGGCGCGGCTCGAGCTCCGACAGCGAGTAGTGGCAGATCGGGCAGGCGAATTTGGCGTTGAACAGGTGTTCCTTGTCGGGCGCCCCCGCAGCGCCATCGGCGCTGCCTTCCGGCTTTGCACCCAGCTCCAGCGCAATCGCGCGGCCCTCGGCCAGGCGCAGCGCGGCCTCGAAGCTCTCGGCCAGGCGCTGCTGCATGTCGGGGCGCGCGCGCAGGCGGTCGATGACCACGTCGATGTCGTGCTTCTCGGTCTTCTTGAGCTTGGGCAGGTCGTTGTATTCGTAGGTCTGCCCGTCGACGCGAAAGCGCACGTAGCCGGCCGCCTGCATCTCGGTGAAGAGCTCGAGGAACTCGCCCTTCTTCTCGCGCGCCACCGGCGCCAGGATCATCAGCCGGGGCTCGTCGGGCAGGGCCAGCACCGCGTCGACCATCTGCGAGACCGTCTGCGCCTGCAGCGGAAGGTGGTGGTCGGGGCAGAAGGGCGTGCCGGCGCGGGCGTACAGCAGGCGCAGGTAGTCGTGGATCTCGGTCACCGTGCCCACGGTCGAGCGCGGGTTGTGGCTGGTGGCCTTCTGCTCGATGCTGATGGCGGGCGACAGGCCCTCGATCACGTCGACGTCGGGCTTGTCCATGAGCTGCAGGAACTGCCGCGCATAGGCCGAGAGGCTTTCCACGTAGCGCCGCTGCCCTTCGGCATACAGCGTGTCGAACGCCAGGCTCGACTTGCCCGAGCCCGACAGGCCGGTGATCACCACCAGCTTGTTGCGCGGGATGTCGAGATCGACGTTCTTCAGGTTGTGGGTGCGCGCGCCGCGGATGCTGATGCGCTGCTGGGCGAGCAGGGCGCCAAGGTAGGCGTCACGCTCCGGGGTGTCTTCAGTGGTGGGTGAATTCAAGGGGTGCGGTCGTCCGAGGGCAACCGGACATGATAGAGGCGCCGGCTCCGCCTGTCATGACCAGGGGATGGACGGCGCTGGACGCCCCCGCTCAGGCCGGCCAGCGCCGGGCCGATTTCGGCTCAGGCAGAATGGAGGGTTCCTCTCAACCTCCTCCTTCATCTACTTATCAGGGGCAGTGCATATGGCATCGGTCAATAAAGTCATCGTCGTCGGCAACCTGGGGCGCGACCCCGAAATGCGGACATTCCCGAGCGGCGATCAGGTCGCAAACGTCACCGTGGCCACCACCGATCGCTGGAAAGACAAGCAAAGCGGTGAGATGCGCGAAGCCACCGAATGGCACCGCATCGTGTTCAACGGCCGCCTGGCCGAAATCGCCGGCCAGTACCTGCGCAAGGGCTCGCAGGTGTATGTCGAAGGTTCGCTGCGCACGCGCAAGTGGACCGACAAGGACGGCATCGAAAAGTACACCACCGAAATCCGCGCTGACCAGATGCAAATGCTGGGCAGCCGCCAGGGCCAGGGCGGCCCGTCGGGTCCGAGCGACGACGACGGCGGCTACTCGCAAGGCGGGGGCGGCGGCGGTGGTTATTCGCAAGGTGGTGGTGGCGGC
>NZ_JBYSZY010000031.1:0-76897 GCF_058787635.1 Variovorax sp. FW305-3-2-15-B-LB1
GGTGGCGTCGGGCAGCGGCGTGGCCATCCGGGGAGCGGGGCGTGCGGTGAGAAAAAGAAAAAAGAACGGGCGCGCGGTCAGGCGACGACCACGGCCGCGCCGTCGCCGCGCTCGGCGATCACGCCGATCTCGTGCACCGACTCACCGGCAGCGCGCAGCGTGGCGGCGCAGGCGGCGGCTTCGGCCGCGTCGATCACCACGACCATGCCGATGCCGTTGTTGAAGGTGCGGTTCATCTCGATGTCGTCGATGCCGGCCACCTTCTGCAGCCAGGCGAACAGCTCGGTCTGCGGCCAGCTGCCCTTCGTGAGGTGGGCGGCGGTGCCTTCGGGCAGCACGCGCGGGATGTTCTCGAGCAGGCCGCCACCGGTGATGTGGGCCAGGGCCTTGATCGGGTGCTTGCCCAGCGCTTCGAGCACGGGCTTCACGTACAGGTGGGTGGGTTCCATCACGGCTTCGCGGAAGGGCTTGCCGTCGAGGGTGGCGGGCAAATCGGCGCCGGCGCGCTCGATCACCTTGCGCACCAGGCTGAAACCGTTGGAATGCACGCCGGCCGAGGCCAGGCCCAGCACCACGTCGCCGGGCTTGACGTTCTGGCCGGTGAGGATCTTCGACTTTTCGACCGCGCCGACCGCAAAACCGGCCAGGTCGTACTCGCCGGCCGGGTACATGCCGGGCATTTCGGCGGTTTCGCCGCCGATGAGGGCGCAGCCGGAGATTTCGCAGCCGCGGGCGATGCCGCCGACCACGGCCGCGGCCGTGTCCACGTCGAGCTTGCCGCAGGCGAAGTAATCCAGGAAGAAAAGGGGCTCGGCGCCCTGCACCAGCACGTCGTTGACGCTCATGGCCACGAGGTCGATGCCGACCGTGTCGTGCATGTTCCATTCGAAAGCCAGCTTGAGCTTGGTGCCCACGCCGTCGGTGCCGCTCACCAGCACCGGTTCCTTGTAGCGTTTGGGCACTTCGAACAGCGCGCCGAAGCCGCCGATGCCGGCCAGCACGCCTTCGCGCATGGTTTTCTTCGCCAGGGGCTTGATGCGGTCGACCAGGGCGTCGCCTGCGTCGATATCGACACCGGCGTCCTTGTAGCTGAGCGGGGTGGGCGTGGAGGAGGTCATGGGCGGGCGGTGTCGAGAAGAAGGAGCGAAAAGGTTCGCGAAGCGGCGAGGAAGGGCGGGCAGGGGAGGCGCCGGCGACCGAGGCGGCCGGGCCGATAGAATTCCTCACGATTTTAAGGGCCCTCCGGGCCCCCTCCATGAACCTTCCCGGGATGAAACAGCTCGCGCTCGATATCGGCATTGCGACGGGCCCCAGCTTCGACGCCTTTTTTGCCGGCCCCAACGAGGCGGCGCTGCGACACCTGCAAGTGTGGGTCGGCGGCGCCGATGGCAGCCCCGCGCTGCACTCGCCGGTGCCGACCTACCTCTGGGGCGACAGCGGCAGTGGCAAGACCCACCTGCTCGAATCCGTGCGTGTCGCACTGGCCGAGCAGGGCGCCAGCGTGGGCTGGCTGCACGCCGGCCTGCTGGAGCCGCCCGAGTTCGACGAGCGCTGGGGCGCCGTCTTGCTCGACGACGTCCACCTCTACACCGCGGTGCAGCAGCACGCGGCCTTCAACTGGTTCGTCAACGCCCAGACCCTGCAGCGCGGCGTGGTCGCCGCCGGCGCCTTGCCGCCGGCCGACCTGCCGCTGCGCGAAGACCTGCGCACCCGCCTCGGCTGGGGCCATGTGTTCCACCTGCAGGTGCTGAGCGAAAGCGAACGCCGCGCGGTGCTGCGCCAGGCGGCCGACGCGCGCGGCGTGATGCTGTCCGACGACGTGCTCGACTTCATGCTGCACCGCTTCAGCCGCGACCTGGGCAGCCTGATGGAGCTGCTGTCGCAGCTGGACGGCTACGCCCTGCAGACCCAACGCGCGATCACCATTCCGCTGATCCGCTCCATGCTCGAAAACGAATAGACAGATAAGAAGAAGCGCCTGCTCCTCCTCGAAAAACAACCAATGATCAAGAAATTCATCGACAAGCTGCTCGGCAAGTCCGCCGGCGGCACGCAGGGCAAGAGCCGCTTCGGCAAGCGCCAGGAGGTGCCGGCAGAGGTTCACAAGATCGATCCCGCCCTGGTCGACGAACGCGCGAAGAACGTGGTCACCACGCTGCAGCAGGCCGGCTACGAGGCCTACGTCGTGGGCGGCGCGGTGCGCGACCTGCTGCTGGGCCTGCGTCCGAAGGACTTCGACGTGGCCACCAACGCCACGCCCGAGCAGGTCAAGTCGCTGTTCCGCCGCGCCTTCATCATCGGCCGGCGCTTTCGCATCGTGCACGTGGTGTACGGCCGCGGCCGCGAACATGAAGTGATCGAGGTCTCGACCTTCCGCGCCTACATGGACAGCGCCGCCGCCGAGCAAGTGGCCGGCAACGAGCGCACCAGCAAGGGCGAACTCGCGAGCATGAAGCACGCCGTGGACGCCAGCGGCCGCGTGCTGCGCGACAACGTCTGGGGCCCGCAGGAAGAAGACGCGGCGCGCCGCGACTTCACCGTCAACGCCATGTACTACGACCCGGCCAACCAGGTCGTGGTCGACTATCACAACGGCATCAAGGACGCCCAGAAGCTCACGCTGCGCATGATCGGCGACCCGGTCACGCGCTACCGCGAAGACCCGGTGCGCATCATTCGCGCGATCCGCTTCTCGGCCAAGCTGGCCGCGCTCGGCTTCAAGATGGAAGCCAAGACCGCTGCGCCGCTGATCGAATCGAGCAAGCTCTTGGCCGATGTGCCGCAAAGCCGCATGTTCGACGAGATGCTCAAGCTGCTGCAGACCGGCCACGCCATCGCCACGGTCGAGCAGCTGCGCAAGCTGGGGCTCGCCACCGGCATCTATCCGCTGCTCGACGTGGTGGTGGAGCGCGCCGACCAGCCCTTCGTGAAGGCCGCCCTGCAGGACACCGACCGCCGCGTGGGCGAAGGCAAGCCCGTGGCGCCCAGCTTCCTGCTGGCCTGCGTGCTGTGGGCCGACGTGCGCGACGGCTGGGCTCAGCGCCAGGAAGGCCGCCACGGCCAGCGCCCGCAGCCGCCGTTCCCGGCGCTGCAGGACGCCATCGACGACGTGTTCAATTCGCGCATCGGCGACGTGTCGGGCCGCGGCAAGCTGGCCGCCGACATGCGCGAGATCTGGATGATGCAGCCGCGCTTCGACAAGCGCACCGGCTCCACGCCCTACAGCCTGGTCGAGCAGGCGCGCTTCCGCGCAGCCTTCGACTTCATGCGCCTGCGTGCCGACGTGGGCGAGGTCGGCGAAGCCATCGCCGAGTGGTGGCAGGAGTTCAGCACTGCCGACGACCTGCGCCGCCAGGACTTGCTCGAACAGGTCCGCGAAGAACAGAAGGTGCGCCAGCGCGTGCGCCTGCGCGACCCGGCCGCTGCGCCCAAGCCGCGCAGCGAGCAGCCGGCGCGCCAGAAGCAGGCCGCCGCCGGGTCGGAGGACGCAGACGGCCCCGACATCGAGGCCGATGCCGTGCCGCCGGACGGCGAAGCCGCCGCGCCGCGCAAGCGCAAGCGCCGGCGCAAGCCGCGCCCCGTGGGCGGCGGTAGCGGTGGTGGCGGCAGCGAGGGCGGCGGGAGCGCCGCAGGCGAATGAGCGCGCCCGACCGGCCGAAGGACGGCAAGAAGAGCGCCCCGGCTGCCAAGGCCGCCAAGGCCGTAAAGGGGGGCAAGCCCGCGCCGCGTGCCGGAGGCAAGCCGCCATCGGCCGGCAGCAAGAGTGGCCCGCCCGCGCGCCGCGCACCGACGAGTCGTCCACGCGGTCCGCGCGAGGACTACCCGACCGTGCAGGCCTTCGTCGCCATCGGCGCCAACCTGGGCGATGCCGAGGCGACCGTGAAGGAGGCCATGGCCGCCATCGGTGCGCTGCAGCGCACCCAGGTCACGGCCCGCTCGTCGCTCTACCGCAGTGCACCGGTCGATGCCGAAGGCCCCGACTTCATCAATGCCGTGGTGGCCGTGCGCACCGGGCTGGACGCGGAGCAGCTGCTCATCGCGCTGCAGCGCCTGGAGACGCTGGCCGGCCGCGAGCGGCCCTTTCCCAATGCGCCGCGCACGCTCGATCTCGATCTGCTGATGCACGGCAATTCGGTGATCGAGAGCCCCACGCTGACCCTGCCGCACCCGCGCATGCGCGAGCGCGCCTTCGTGCTCAAGCCGCTGGCCGAGATCGCCCCCGACAAGGTGCCGCGCGCCGCGCTGGCACGCGTGACCGGCCAAGTCATCCAGAAAATCCGCTGACTCTTGGGGCGGCCGGCATGCGGCTGTCCCTGTCCGATCTCGCCGGCGTTGCCGCGTGCGTGCGGTTGGTCGTGGCACTGCGGCTGTCGGCCTGAGCGAGCCTGTCGCGCCGGGGCCCGAAGGTCGGCCCGACCGGTCGTTCCGGTCGCGCCCGTTAAACTCGGGAAGTTTTCACGAAGGCGTCATGAAATTGTGATTGGCGCGTCCCAGGAGTTTTTTCCATGTTCGGCAAGCTGCTGCCCCGAGAGGGCAATTTTTTTGAAATGTTCAACCAGCATGCCGAGCGCATCGTGGAGGCGGCGCGTGCGTTCGAGCAGCTCGTCACCCACTATGCGGACGTGCACCTGCGCGAACAGTACAACCGCGACGTCGACAACGCCGAGCGCGCCGCGGACCGCGTGACGCACGACGTCAACCGCCTGATCCACAAGACCTTCATCACGCCCATCGACCGCGAGCAGATCCACAAGCTCATCAACACGATGGACGACGTGGCCGACCTGATCCAGGACTCGGCCGAGACCATGGCGCTGTACGACGTGCGCCACATGACCGACGAGATCGTGCGCCTCACGGCCCTGAGCGTGAAGTGCTGCGACCGCCTCAAGGACGCCGTCAAGTACCTCGGCAAGATCGCCGACCCGGCCGTGGCCGAGGCCACGCTCAAGACCTGCGAGGAAATCGACCGCCTCGAATCGGATGCCGACCGCGTGATGCGCAGCGCCATGAGCAAGCTGTTCCGCGAGGAGCCGGACGTGCGCGAGGTCATCAAGCTCAAGGCGATCTACGAGCTGCTCGAGACGATCACCGACAAGTGCGAGGACGTGGCCAACGTGATCGAGGGCATCGTCCTCGAGAATTCCTGAAAACGGGTAGCAGCCGATGACAACGGTGCAGGTCGCCCTCTGGGTGGTGGTGGTGCTGGTCGCGCTCGCGATCCTGTTCGACTTCATGAACGGCTTCCACGATGCCGCCAATTCGATCGCGACGGTGGTGTCCACCGGCGTGCTCAAGCCGGGGCAGGCCGTGGTGTTCGCGGCTTTCTTCAACCTGATCGCGATCTTCGTCTTCCACCTGAGCGTGGCGGCGACCGTGGGCAAGGGCATCGCCCAGCCCGGGGTGGTCGACGTGCACGTGGTGTTCGGGGCGCTCATCGGCGCCATCAGCTGGAACCTCGTCACCTGGTACTACGGCATCCCGAGCAGCTCGTCGCACGCGCTGATCGGCGGCATCGTGGGCGCCGTGATCGCCAAGACCGGCACCAGCGGCCTCGTGGCTTCCGGCATCTGGAAGACCGTGGCTTTCATCTTCGTGTCGCCGCTGCTGGGCTTCCTGCTGGGCTCGCTGATGATGATCGTGGTGGCCTGGGGCTTCCGGCGCGCCACGCCGTCGCGCGTGGACCGGTGGTTCCGGCGATTGCAGCTGGTCTCGGCCGGCGCCTACAGCCTGGGCCACGGCGGCAACGACGCGCAGAAGACCATCGGCATCATCTGGATGCTGCTGATCGCCACCGGCTACGCCTCGGCCAGCGACGCGGTGCCGCCGACCTGGGTCATCGTAAGCTGCTACGCGGCCATTGCGCTGGGCACCATGTTCGGCGGCTGGCGCATCGTGAAGACCATGGGCCAGAAGATCACCAAGCTCAAGCCCGTGGGCGGCTTCTGCGCCGAGACCGGCGGGGCGCTGACCCTGTTCCTGGCCACCGCGCTGGGCATTCCGGTGTCGACCACGCACACCATCACGGGCGCCATCGTCGGCGTCGGTGCCACGCAGCGCGCCAGCGCGGTGCGCTGGGGCGTGGCGGGGAACATCGTCTGGGCCTGGGTCCTGACCATTCCCGCCTCAGCCTTCGTCGCGGCGATGGCTTACTGGTTCAGTTGGCAGATTTTCTGAAGCACTGAAGCGTCGGCGCCTCGTTCGCAGAGGCGCCGCGCTTGGCCGAGCGACTATTGCGAGATTTTTCGGCCTTCTTCGATCTGGTGTTCGAAGTAGTGCTGGAAGCTGTACACGATGCTCGCCATCAGGATCGAGCTCCCGAAGAACAAAGACGCGACCACGGCGCCGATCGTGAGCCAGTTGGTCTGGCCCGGCGCGGCGTCGGGCGCTGCGCCGGCGTTGAAGCGGGCATTCCATTTTTCGGGCGTCATCAGGCCGTAGATGATCGCCATCAAGGCGCAGCCCGCGATCGTGAAACCTAGCAGCGGGATCAGCGCCCAGCTTACGCCGTCGTCCACGCCGTACATGCGCAAGCGCTCGATGCCGTAGATGCCCAGCGCCGTGGGAATGGGCAGCAGCCAGCCGAGCCAGTCGCCCATGCCGCGCAGGTAGAAGCGGTGCAGGCCCAGCGGGCCCCCGAGGAAGGAGAGCCAGGCGGCCACGGTCTTGCTTTTCATCTTTTTCATCATTCGGGTTTGGTGCGGCTGCCTTCGCCGAGTACTTTTTCCATCAGGACCACATCGCGCCAGGCGTCGAATTTCCAGCCGCAGTCTTTCAGCACGCCCACGTGCGTGAAGCCCTGGCTGCGGTGCACGCCGACCGAGCCGGTGTTGGCCGAATCGCCGATCACCGCGATCAGCTTACGCACGCCGACCGCCTCGGCCGCTTGTGAGAGCGCTGCCAGCAGCTGCGCGCCCACGCCCTTGCCGCGTGCGGCCTCGGACATGTAGATCGAGTCTTCGGCCGAAAACCGGTAGGCCGGGCGGGGCTTGAACCAGTTGCAGTAGGCAAAACCCAACACTTCGCCGTTTTCTTCGGCCACGAGGTAAGGCAGGTTCTTGCCCAGCACATCGGCGCGCCGGGCGGCCATGTCGGCCTCGGATGGGGGCTCGGTTTCGAAGGTGCCGGTGCCGTGCAGCACGTGGTGGGCATAGATGGCCGTGATGGCTGCGATGTCTTCGTCGCGGCTGGGGCGGAGGGTGAGGGTCATGCGGGTGAGGGCGGCGGCGCGGGGCCGGAATTCGGAGAAAAACCCGGGTCGGGCTATAATCGTGGGCTTTTCAGCGTGCGCTGGCCGGGTGGCCATGTCGCGTGTCTCGACGCTGGAAGAACATCGTGAGCGGGCCTCTTTCTATTTGAACTGGCTCGCTGACCACCCAAGGATAAATCATGGTCGTCATTCGACTCTCCCGCGGCGGCTCCAAAGGCCGTCCGTTCTTCAACATCGTCGTGTCGGACAAGCGCGTTCGCCGCGATGGCCGCTTCATCGAGCGCCTGGGCTTCTACAACCCGACCGCCAAGGAAAACGAAGAAAGCATCCGCATCGCCCAGGACCGCCTCGCGTACTGGAAGAGCGTCGGTGCCCAGGCTTCGCCCACGGTGCTGCGCCTGATCAAGCAAGCCGCTGCCGCGGCTCCCAAGGCGGCCGCCTAAGCCGCCCGCACGGCGATGCTGCCCACACTCGAAGCCGCCGAACTGCCGGCGGATGCGATCGAGGTCGGACGCATCGCCGATGCCTGGGGCATCAAGGGCTGGTTCAAGGTCCTGCCCCACAGCGCCCAGCCCGAGGCGCTTTTTTCTTCCAAGCGCTGGTTCCTGCAGGCTCCCGGAGCCTCCACGCCCGCCGCTTTCCGGCTCGCGGTCCGCGAAGCCAAAGAACATTCCGACTGCATCGTCGCCTCGTCCGAGGACGTGCCTGACCGCAATGCGGCCGAGGCGCTGCGCGGCGCGCGCGTGTTCGTGCCGCGCTCGAGCTTCCCGACCGCCGGCGACGACGAGTACTACTGGGTCGACCTGATCGGCCTGTCGGTCGTCAACCGCGAAGGCGTCGTGCTCGGCACGGTGCGCGAACTGCTCGCCACCGGTCCGCAGACCACGCTGGTGCTGACGGCCGAAGAAGACGGCAAGACCATCGAGCGCATGGTGCCGTTCGTCTCGGTCTTCGTCGACAAGGTCGACCTGCCCGGCCGCCTCATCACGGTCGACTGGCAACCCGAGTTCTGACCCGGGCCGCGCGCGCATGCGCTTCGACGTCCTCACGCTTTTTCCCGAACTGTTCGCGCCCTTCATGGCCAGCGGCGTGACGCGCCGCGCCTACGAATCGAAGCAGGTCGAGGTCGTGCTGTGGAATCCGCGCGATTTCGCCCAGGGCAACTACAAGCGCGTGGACGACCGCCCCTTCGGCGGCGGGCCCGGCATGGTGATGATGGCCGAGCCCCTGGCGGCTTGCCTCGATGCCGCGCTGGCGGCCCGCGGCGCACCGGCGCCGGTGGTGCTGTTCTCGCCCATCGGCGAGGCGCTGCGCCACGAGGCGGTCGAGCGCTGGTCGGCGAGCGAAGGTGCGGTGCTGGTCTGCGGACGCTACGAAGGCATCGACCAGCGCTTCATCGACGCGCGTGTCACGCACCAGGTCAGCCTCGGCGACTTCGTGCTGTCGGGTGGCGAGATCGCGGCCATGGCGCTGCTCGACGCCGTGGCGCGGCTGCAGCCCGGCGTGCTGGGTGACGAGGCCAGCCATGTGCAGGACAGCTTCAACCCGGCGCTCGACGGTCTGCTCGACTGCCCGCACTACACACGGCCAGAGCAGTGGAACGGGCAGGGCGTTCCGGCGTCGCTGCTCTCGGGCCACCATGCGCAGATCGAGCGCTGGCGGCGCGACCAGCGCCTGGCCATCACGGCCGCACGGCGCCCCGAACTGATCGATGCCGCCCGGGCGGCAGGCAAGCTGAACAAGGCCGATGAGGCCACGCTGAAAAAAAAGCTATAATCCGCGGTTCCCCGATCCTCTGTCCGGCCGCGCCCGGTTTCTTGGTGGTTCTTCCGCCAAAGCCCACGGCGCCTTTAGTGCAGCCCGAAACGATCGATATCCAGGAAATCATGAACCTCATCCAGACCCTCGAGCAGGAAGAAATTTCCCGTCTCGGCAAGACCATCCCCGATTTCATGCCCGGTGACACGGTCATCGTCAGCGTGAACGTCGTCGAAGGCAGCCGCAAGCGCGTGCAGGCCTACGAAGGCGTCGTGATCGCCAAGCGCAACCGTGGCCTCAACAGCGGCTTCACCGTGCGCAAGATCTCCAGCGGCGAAGGCGTGGAGCGTACGTTCCAGACCTACAGCCCGCTGATCGCCGGCATCGAAGTCAAGCGCCGCGGCGACGTGCGCCGTGCCAAGCTGTACTACCTGCGTGAGCGCAGCGGTCGTTCGGCACGTATCAAGGAAAAGCTGCCGGGCAAGTCGCAGAAGGCTGCGTCGGCCGCTTAATCAGCCGCCGTCCTTTCTGCTCAAAAAGCCGCCGCTCTGGCGGCTTTTTGCGTTGGCGCTGCGCTTCAAGACAGTTTTCCATTTTTACGCTCTACTCCTTTCATCCCGCCACAGGCCGCATCCTCTCTTGACCTCCTCCACTTCCGCCCCCACGCCCTCCGCCGTCGTCGAACCCGTCAATGCCGTGGTGCCGCCCGCGTTGCTGCAGATCGACCCGCGCCAGGCGCCCTTCGTGGACGGAAGCGACGGTCTGCCGGCGGTGGCCCCGGCGCAGCTGACAGCAGCGGCCTTGCGCGCGCGCTTCGCCTCGCCGCCCGTGTGGACGCCCGAGCTGCGCCGCGAGCCCCGCATGACCGACCGGGTGCCGGCCCAGGCCGCCGTGCTGGTGCCGATCGTGCAACGACCGCACGGCGCGACCGTGCTGCTCACCGAGCGCACCACGCACCTGTCGACCCATTCGGGGCAGGTGGCCTTTCCCGGCGGGCGCGTCGACCCTGAAGACGCCAACATCCAGGCCGCCGCGCTGCGCGAAGCCTGGGAAGAGGTGGGCCTGTCGGCGCAGTTCATCGAGGTGCTCGGCACCTTGCCGACCTACACGACTGTCACCTCGTTCGTCGTGACCCCGGTGGTCGCGCTGGTGCAGCCCGATTTCGTGCTGGACATCAATCCGTTCGAGGTGGCCGAGGCCTTCGAGGTGCCGCTGGCCTGGCTGATGGACCCGGCCAACCACCGCCGCCACGCGGTCAGCGCCACCGATGGGGTCCGTCGCGAGTGGTACTCGATGCCGTACGTCGACGGGCCGCACGAGCGCTTCGTCTGGGGCGCCACCGCGGGCATGCTGCGCAACCTCTACCGCTTCCTCGCCGCCTGAGCCTGATCGGGTGCCACCTGGGGCCAAAACCTTCAGGTGCTCTCGCTATCATCGAAGGATGAGCTTCTTTGCCATCCTGTGCGCGTTGCTGATCGAGCAGGTGCGGCCGCTGGGCCCGCACAACCCCGTGTACGGCGGCGTCCTGGCGTGGACGCGCTGGACCAGCCGCAACTTCGATGCGGGCAAGCCGCACCACGGATGGATCGCCTGGGGGCTCGCGGTGTTCGTGCCCACGCTGCTGTCGCTGGGCGTGCACTGGCTGCTGGTGCTCACACTGGGCCTGCCGTTCGCCGTGCTGTGGAGCGTCGCGGTGCTCTACATGACGCTGGGTTTTCGCCAGTTCAGCCACCACTTCACCGACATCCGCGATGCGCTCGACGAGGGCGACGAGCCGCTCGCGCGCTCGCTGCTGGCGCACTGGCAGGGCGTTGATGCCGCCGAGCTGCCGCGCAGTGAAATCGTGCGCCACGTGATCGAGCATTCGGTCATTGCGGCGCACCGCCATGTCTTCGGCGTGCTGGCCTGGTTCTCGGTGCTCGCCGCCCTGGGCCTGGGGCCGGCGGGCGCGGTGTTCTATCGCATGAGCGAGTTCGTCGCGCGCTACTGGGCCCACAAGAACGGCGCGCCCGTGCAGCCTTCGAGCGTGGCGGTGCAGGACGCCGCCGAGCGCGCCTGGCATGCCGTCGACTGGCTGCCCGCACGCATCACCGCGCTCGGCTTTGCCGTGGTCGGTAGCTTCGAGGAAGCGATCGACTGCTGGCGCAACGACGCACGGCGCTTCCCCAACGAGAACGACGGCGTGATCCTCGCGGCCACGTCCGGCGCCGTGAACGTGCGCCTGGGTGGCGGCTCGCTGAGCCCGATTCCGGTGGCCGATCCGCTGCCGCGCGCGCAGGCCGGCGAGTCGCCGAGCGTCGGGCGGCGCCTGGACAGCGGCAGCACGCCGGGTCGCGAGCCTGAGCCCGGCCACCTTCGCAGCGTGGTCGGCCTGGTCTGGCGATCGGTCGTGATGTGGATGGTGCTGCTGGCCTTGCTCACGCTCGCGCGTTTGCTCGGCTGACCCCATGACCACCCCGCCCGCACCGGCCTTCTGGAGCCCGCGCATCGGCGCGCTCGAGCCCTACGTGCCCGGCGAGCAGCCGCGCATCGCCAACCTCGTCAAGCTCAACACCAACGAGAACCCGTACCCGCCATCGCCGGACGCCATCGCGGCGATCCAGCGCGCGGCCGCCGACGGCCTCGAGCGCTACCCCGACCCCACGTCGATCGCGCTGCGCGAAGCCGTGGCGCGCCGCCACGACCTGCAGGTCGGGGAAGTGTTCGCGGGCAACGGCTCGGACGAGGTGCTCGCGCACGCGTTCTTCGCCTTCTTCCAGCAGGCGCAGCCGCTGCTGATGCCCGACGTGAGCTACAGCTTCTACAAGGTCTATGCCCAGCTCTACGGCATCGCCTGCGAGCAGTTGCCGGTCGATGAGGGCCTGTGCATCGACATCGATGCGTTCGCGGCGCGCGCACGGCAGGGCTGCGGCGGCATCGTCATCGCCAACCCGAACGCGCCGACCGGCATTGGCCAGCCGCTGGCGCGCATCGAGCAGCTGCTTGCGGCATGTCCCGATCGCGTCGTGCTGGTCGACGAGGCGTATGTCGATTTCGGCGGCGAGAGCGCGCTGTCGCTGGTCAGTCGGTATCCGAACCTGCTCGTGGTGCAGACGCTGTCCAAGTCGCGCTCGCTGGCCGGCCTGCGTGTCGGTTTCGCCTGCGGGCAGGCGCACCTCATCGACGCGCTGGTGCGGGTCAAGGACAGCTTCAATTCGTACCCGATCGACCGGCTGGCCTCGGCCGGTGCCGTGGCTTCGCTGGATGACGAGGCGTGGTTTCGCAAGACACGCGACCAGGTCGTCGACACGCGCGAAGGCCTGACTCTGCAGCTCGAGGACCTGGGCTTCGAGGTGCTGCCGTCGAAGGCTAACTTCGTGTTCGCGCGCCACCCGCAGCGCGATGCGGCCGAGCTGGCTGCACTGTTGCGCGAGCGCGCGGTGCTGGTGCGGCATTTCAAGCAGCCGCGCATCGCGCAGTACCTGCGCATCAGCATCGGCACGCGGGACCAGTGCAGCGCGCTCGTGCAGTGCCTGCAGGACATCCTGGCCTGACATCCCGAGGCAAGCCCATGTCGACCCTTCACGCCGATCCGCGCGCCGTTGCCTGCGCATCGTTCTGGCAAGCCTTGAGCGACAAGCTCGAGAGCCTGCATGCCTTGTCGGGCCACGCGCTGGTGGAGGCACTGAACGCGCTGCTGCAGCCCTTCTTTCCGAACCTGGCCGCCGAAGTGCTGGGCGACCCGCCGGCTTTCACGCTCGTGCTGACGGCGCACGGCGCCGAAGACGATTTCGAGGACCTCATGGCGCTGGTGCACAGCGCGCCCGCATTGCCGCAGGTCGAGGTGGAGGCCTTCCGGCAGCGCATGCGCGAAGGTTTCAGCATGCGCATGAACGACTTCGAACTGGCCAGCGCGGACGTTCTCGTGAAGCACGAGCCCTACAGGGGGCGGGTGGCGCTGGAGATCGGCTTTGCCAAGCCCATTCCGATGGACATGCAGGATCACGCGCGCCACATGAGCCTGATCATGCTCGACCACATCCTGGGCGAGTACGACTTCGCCGTGAAGGTCGGGCCGGTCGATCACGTCGAGGCCGATGCGCAAGCGGATTTCGATGGCGTGCCGCTCGATGACTTCGTGTCTCTGTTCGATGCGTGCTGGCGCGAGGATCTGGGCCACACCGGCGTGTTTCCCACAGGCGAGCACGGCTGGTCGGGCCTGACCGCTACGCGCACCGCCGAGGACGGCAGCGAGGTCGAGGCGGTCGTCATGCGAAACGATGCCGCGAATGCGCTGCTCGGTCGCGCCGACCTGGGGCATCGGCTCTCGGCCGCCGTTCCCGTCGAATCGGGCGAAGAACTGGACGAGGCCCGTGTCTACGAAGACCGGCTGACCGCGCTGCTGCAGACGCACGGCGAAGGCTGCTGCACGCACATCGTGCTGGAGGAGGGCGTTCGCACCGTGCACTTCCATGTGGCCGATGCGCAGGCGGCCATCGTGCATGCGCAATCGGTGCAGGAAGCGTTGGACTTGCCGGTGACGCTTGACCTGGCCTTCGACCCGACCTGGAAGTCGTACCGCACCTGGCTGGCCTGAGCGCGGCCGGGCCCTCGGTACGGCGTCAGTAGCGCGTCTGGCTCAGCTCGGCGAACAGCTCGCCGTAGATCTTGTAGCGTGAGGCGCTGATCGGTCCGGGTTGCGTCGCCGTTTCGACGTTCGAGATCACGCCGCAGCCGGGTTCGTGCAGGTGGGTGCAGTTGTAGAACTTGCAGTCGCCCGTGTGCTCGGCGATGTCGGGCATGAGGCCCGCGAGCTGCATCGGCTCGATGTGGTTCAGGCCGAATTCCTGGAAGCCCGGCGAGTCGATCAGGCCGGTGGTGCGGGCCTCGTCGATCCAGTACCAGGTGGTGCTGGTGGTCGTGTGCTTGCCCGAGTTGAGGGCCTGCGAAATCTCTTGTGTCAGCACGCTTGCGCCGGGCACCAGCAGGTTGGTGAGCGTGCTCTTGCCCGAGCCCGACGGACCGAGCACCAGCGTCGACTTGCCCGCCAGCAGCTTCATCAGCGAGGCGTAGTCGGTCTCGCCCGAGGCCTTGAGCGACAGCGGCAGCACGCCGTGGTGCATGCGGCGGTAGGGCGCCAGCTTGGCCCAGGCGCGCGCAAAGGGCTCGACGAGGTCGCTCTTGTTGAGCGCGATGATGGGCGTGATGCGTTGGGCCTCGGCCGCGATCAATGCGCGTGCCAACTGGTGTTCGGAGAACTCCGGCTCGGCCGCGATCAGGATCAGCACGTGGTCGAGGTTGGCCGCGAACGACTTGGTGCGGATCTCGTCCTGCCGGTAGAAGAGGTTGCGCCGCGGCAGCACCTCTTCGATGGTGCCTTCGTCTTCGGTGGCCTGCCAGCGCACGCGGTCGCCGACCACGGCCTGGCTCTTCTTGCCGCGCGGATGGCAGATCAGCCGCTCGCCCGTGGGCGTTTCGACGAGGCAGTGACGCCCGTGGCTGGCGACGACGAGGCCGTCGTGGTGCGCCTTCCCCGTGTTGTGCGCAGCGGGGGTGAAGGCGGCGCGGCCCGGCTTAGCCACAGGCGCGTGTCCTCATGCGGCGGGGCTCGCAACCAGCGCGTCGGCCTGCCGGGCGCAATCGAAGTCGGTGATCGACAGGCCGTTCACGTCGTGCGTGTTGAAGCGCACCACGCAGCGGTTGTAGTGCACCGACAGGTCGGGGTGGTGGTCCTGCGTGTGGGCCACCATGGCCAGCGCATTCACGAAGGCGATGGTCTCGAAGTAGTTCGCGAAGGTGAAGGTCTTCTCGATCGCGACATCGGCGCCGTCGCCGGTGAGCTTCCAGCCGTCGAGCTGGGCCAGGCCCGAGACGATCTCGGTGGCGCTCAGGGCCTTGCGGGCCGGAAGGTTCTTCCAGTCCTTGGGTTTGAACATGCTGCTCATGAGGGGCTTCGCTGAAATAGGGGGTCGAGGGTCACGCCGCGGCCATGCGCGCAAGGCGCTCGGAGGCGGGCGGGTGGGAGTAGTAGAACTTGACGAACACCGGGTCGGGCGTGAGCGTCGAAGCGTTGTCCTGGTAGAGCTTGAGCAGGGCGGCCGACAGGTCGGCGCCGCTGGTCTGCGCCACGGCGTAGGCGTCGGCCTCGAACTCGTGCTTGCGCGACAGGCGCGCCGGCAGCGGGGCGACGAAGAAGCTGAACACCGGCACGGCCAGCATGAACAGCAGCAGCGCCAGCGCGTTGTTGGGCGCGGCCGGCGACAGGTTGGGCTGCACGCCCAGGCCGGCGTAGAACCAGACCTGCGTCGACACCCAGCCCAGGAGCGCGAAGCCGGCCAGGCTCAGCGCGAACATCGCGATGAGGCGCTTCACGATGTGGCGGTGCTTGAAGTGGCCGAGTTCGTGCGCGAGCACGGCCTCGACTTCGCCGGCGTTGAGCTGGCGCAGCAGCGTGTCGTAGAACACCACGCGCTTGCTGGCGCCGAAGCCGGTGAAGTAGGCATTGGCGTGCGCGCTGCGCGTGCTGCCGTCCATCACGAACAGGCCCTTGGCCGCGAAGCCGCAGCGCTTCATGAGCGCCGTGACGCGCGCCTTGAGCGTGGGGTCGTCCAGCGGCTTGAACTTGTTGAACAGCGGCGCGATGAAGGTCGGGTAGATCAGCATCAGCAGCAGGTTGAAGCCCATCCACGCGCCCCAGGCCCAGAGCCACCAGAGCGTGCCGGCCGCACCCATGAGCCACAGGATGAGCGCCGCGATCGGCAGCCCGATCAGCGCGCCGAGCAGCGTCGACTTGACGGTGTCGGTGAGCCAGAGCTTCCAGGTCATCTTGTTGAAGCCGAAGCGCTCCTCGAGCCGGAAGGTCTGCCACAGCGTGAACGGCAGCTCCAGCAGCCCGCCGATGACGGCAAAGGCCGCCAGCAGCGCCAGTTGCTGCACCATGCCGCCGCCCAGCCACACCAGCAGCAGCTTGTTCAGCAGGTCGAGCCCGCCGAGCAGCGTCCAGCCCAGCAGCAGGGCGGCGCCCCAGGCCATTTCGACGAGCCCGAAGCGCGCCTTGGCGATGGTGTAGTCGGCGGCCTTCTGATGTGCGGCCAGCGTGATGGTCTGCGCGAAGGCGGCCGGCACGGCGCCGCGGTGGCGCGCCACGTGGCGCACCTGGCGGGTGGCCAGCCAGAACTTCACGAGCAGGCCCGCCACGAGCGCCGCCGCGAAGGCAAGGGTGAAGATGAGCGAATAAGACATCATGAAGCGGCGAGTTTAGTCCCCGGTATATCGGGGTGCAGGCCTTCGACGACAATCCTGCGATGCCCGAATCCCTTGACCCGACGCCCCCCGCAGCCGCCCCCACCCTGAAGAAAAGCGACCAGAACCTGGTCTGGCTGGACTGCGAAATGAGCGGCCTCGACCCCGAGAAAGAGCGCCTGCTCGAGATCGCCGTGGTCGTCACCGGCCCCGACCTCACACCCCGCATCGACGGCCCCGTGCTCGTCATCCACCAGAGCGACGCCGTGCTCGACGGCATGGACGCCTGGAACAAGGGCACCCATGGCCGCAGCGGCCTGATCGACAAGGTCAAGGCCTCCACGCTGGACGAAGCCGCGGCCGAGCAGCAGCTGCTCGAATTCATCGCCAAGTACATCCCCAGGAGCGGCTCGCCGATGTGCGGCAACACCATCGGGCAGGACCGGCGTTTCCTGGTCAAGTTCATGCCCAAGCTCGAGGCGTACTTCCACTACCGCAACCTCGACGTCAGCACCCTCAAGGAGCTGGCCAAGCGCTGGAAGCCGGCGGCCTACAGCGCCTTCAAGAAGCAGCAGGCGCACACCGCGCTGGCCGACGTGCACGAGTCCATCGAGGAGCTGGCGCACTACCGGGAAACCTTCCTGCGCTTGGTGGATTGACAACAATTAGGTAAAAACCCGAAGCCGTGCCATAATCGCAGGCTTCGCTGATTTGAACGCGTCTTTGGACACAGATCAGCGTCTCTCGCATCTCCCTATCTTGCACACCGCGCCCGATCGCATTCGCTGATCAAAAAGGGCCGCAGCCTCCGACGAAAGCCGGAAGTTGAATGTCGTTGGATGGTTGATGTTTTTAACCACCAACGGGGCGCCGCCTACGGCAGCGCTCGCGTTTGAGATTGATATTCATGACCGACGCTTTTGAAGCGCAGGGCGAACTCGCGCCTGTGCAATCCGCTACCCATAACGAATTCACCGCTGTCGCGGACACCGTGTCCGAGGCCCCGATCCTCGACGCACTGGACGCCGCAGCCCCCGAGGCCGCCGAAGCCGAAGCGCCCGCCGCGCCCAACGGTTTCATCAAGCTGGGCCTCGCCCCCGAACTGATCGCCGCCGTGGCCGACATGGGTTTCACCCAGCCGACCACCGTGCAGGAAAAGGTCGTGCCGATCGCCATGGGCGAAGCCGGTTCGGCCCGCTTCGTCGACCTGATGGTCTCGAGCCAGACCGGCTCGGGCAAGACCGCTGCCTTCCTGCTGCCCGTGCTGCACACGCTGATCAAGCGCCAGGCCGAAGCCGAAGCCGAAGCCAAGGCCGAGTTCCAGCGCCTGGCCGCTGAAGCTGCTGCCCGCGGCGAAGCCCCGCTCAAGAAGCCCAAGCGCAAGGACCCGACCAACGCCCGTCATTTCAAGGCCGCCACCCCCGGCGCCCTGATCCTGTGCCCGACGCGCGAACTCGCGCAGCAAGTCGCGCACGACGCCATCGAACTGGTTCGCCATTGCCGCGGTCTGCGCGTTGCCAACGTGGTGGGCGGCATGCCTTACCAGCTGCAGATCGCCAAGCTGCAGAACGCCGACCTCGTGGTTGCCACGCCGGGCCGCCTGCTCGACCTGCAGCGCTCGCAGCAGCTCAAGCTCGACCAGGTCAAGTTCCTGGTCGTCGACGAAGCCGACCGCATGCTCGACCTCGGCTTTGCCGACGACCTGGCTGAAGTCAACCAGCTCACCATCGAGCGTCAGCAGACCATGATGTTCAGCGCCACCTTCGCGCCGCGCATCCAGCAGCTGGCCCAGCGCGTCATGCGCGAGCCGCAGCGCATCACCATCGACAGCCCGCAAGAAAAGCACGCCAACATCAAGCAGTCGCTGTACTGGGCCGACAACAGCCAGCACAAGCGCAAGCTGCTCGACCACTGGCTGCGCGACACCAGCATCAACCAGGCGATCGTGTTCGCCAGCACGCAAGTCGAGTGCGACGGCCTGGCCAACGACCTGCAGCAAGAAGGCTTCAGCGCCGTCGCGCTGCACGGCGCCCTGAGCCAGGGCCTGCGCAACCGCCGCCTGATGGCACTGCGCCAGGGCCAGGTGCAGATCCTGGTGGCCACCGACGTTGCCGCCCGCGGCATCGACGTGCCGACCATCACCCACGTCTTCAACTTCGGCCTGCCGATGAAGGCCGAGGACTACACCCACCGCATCGGCCGCACCGGCCGTGCCGGCCGCGATGGCCTGGCCATCACGTTCGCCGAGTTCCGCGATCGCCGCAAGATCATGGACATCGAGCACTACAGCCGCCAGCAGTTCAAGGCGGAAGTGGTGGCCGGCCTCGAGCCGCAACAGCGCATGCCGCAATCGCGTCCCCCGATGGGCGAGTACCGCGGTGGCCGCGGCGACAACTTCTCGCGCGATCGCAAGTTCGGCAACGGCGGTGCGGGCGGCGGCGGTGGCTACCGCGGCAACAACAACGGCGGCGGCTATGCCGGCGCCAGCGGCTTCAACGACCGCAATTCGCGCGGTCCGGCCCAGGGCCAAGGCCCGCGCGGCTTCCAGGGCGGCCAGAACGCCGGCTTCGGCGGCGGCCGTGACGAAGGCGGCAATGGCGGCGGCTACGGTCGCAAGCCGGGCTGGGGCGACAGCGCCCCGCGCGGCGGCCACGGCCATGGCGGCGGTCGCGGCGACGGCGGTTTCGCACCCCGTGAAGGCTTTGCACCCCGCGAAGGTTTCGCACCGCGCGGCAACGGCGCCGGCCACGGTGGCCCGGGCAAGGTGTTCGTGCCCCGCGACGCGCAAAAGCGCGCGTTCAAGCCCAGCCGCTGATCGCCCCCGCAAGCGGCCCTGAAAAGGGCTGCTTCCCCCCAAAAAGCCCGCGCTTCTCACGAACGCGGGCTTTTTCGTTGTCGGGTTTCCGAGCAGTCCGGCGCCCATGAAGTTGGTTGACACCTGAATCGATGAAAAGTAATGTAATAGCGCATTGCTTCTCCCCGGTCCGTTCGCGGCTGCCGGTTCATCGACACCTGTTCTCGACTTTCGATCATGAAAATTGCGATTCTTGGGGGTGGCCACGGCGCCTATGCGGCCGCCGCGGACCTGTCTGAAACCGGCCATGAAGTGCGCCTGTGGCGCCGCGACGCCGCCGCGCTCGAGCCCGTCGTGCAGGCCGGCGCGATCACGCTGAAAGATGCCGCCGGTGCGCGCGAGGTGCCCATCGCGCTGGCCACCGCCGACATCGGCGCCGCGCTGAAGGGCGCCGAACTCATCGTCATTCCCACGCCCGCCATCGCCCAGCACGACATCGCGCTGGCCATGGCGCCGCACCTGGTCGACGGCCAGGTCGTGTTCCTGCCGCCGGGCACCTTCGGCAGCTACGTGATGGCGCAGGCGGTGAAGGCGGCTGGCAACCGCGCCGACGTGGCCTGGGCCGAGACCGGCACCTTGCCCTACCTTGCGCGCAAGCACGGCGAGCGCGAGGTCAACGTCACCATCCGCGCCATCCGCCTGCCCACCGGCGTCTACCCGGCGCGCAAGGAGGCGCAGGCGATCGAGGTGATCCGCCGCGCCTACCCGGCCGTGCACGGCTGCGGCGACGCGCTCTCGGGCGCGCTGATGAACGCCGGCCCCGTCATCCACCCGCCGCTGATGGTGATGAACGCCGCGCCGCTGCAGCACTTCGAGCGCTGGGACATCCACAACGAAGGCACGCAGCGCGCCGTGCGCGACGTGACCGACCGGCTCGACCGCGAACGCATGGCCGTGCGCGAGGCCTTCGGGCAAGGCGCGCCGCACTATCCGCTGGCCGACCACTACAACAACGACCAGTGGATGTACGGCGATGCGCACAAGCAACTCGTCAAGTCGGGCGACTGGCGCGAGAACATCGACCTGCACACGCACCGCTACATCACCGAAGACACCGAGCTTGGCCTGGCCTTCCTGGCCTCGGCCGCGCGCCATGCGGGCGTGGATGCGCCCATCGCGCACGGCCTGCTGGCCATCGTCGGCGGCTTCCTCGGGCGCGACCTGCGCCAGGGGCCGCGCACTTTCGAAAGCCTGGGCCTGGCCAGCCTGAGTGCGACCCAGCTCAAGCAGAGGCTGCACGATGGCGAATGAGCCCGCGCCGCCGCGCTTTGCCGCCGTGGGCGCCGGCCGCATGGGGCGCGGCATCGCCATCGCGTTCGCCTATGCGGGCCACCGCATCGCGCTGATCGACCTGCGCCCGCGCACGCCCGAGGCGTGGCAGCGCTTGCGCGACGAGGCGCAAGCGGAAATCACTGCGAGCCTCTCAGGCCTTGCGCAGCTCGGCGTGATCGACGCCTCGCAGGTCGAACGCATCGCCGCGCGCGTGGACTTCGTGAATGCAGCAGACGCACCGCACGCGCTGGCCGCCGCCGAGCTGGTGTTCGAAGGCGTGCCCGAAACCATGGACGCCAAGCGCGAGGCCTTCGAGCAGCTCAACCGCCATTGCCGCGACGACGCGATCCTCACCTCGACCACCAGCAGCATCCTCGTGACGCAGCTGGCCGCGCTGGTGCGCCGGCCCGAGCGCTTCCTGAACATGCACTGGCTCAACCCGGCCTACGTGATTCCCGTGGTCGAACTGAGCTGCCACCCCGGCACCGACGCCGGCGTGCTCGCACGCACGAAGGCACTGATGGAGGCCATCGGCAAACTGCCCGTGGTCTGCGGCGCCTCGCCCGGCTACATCGTGCCGCGCCTGCAGGCGCTCGTGATGAACGAGGCGGCCCGCATGATCGAAGAAGGCGCTGCCACAGCGGAAGAAATCGACAAGGCCACGCGCTACGGCCTGGGCCTGCGCTTCGCGGCGCTCGGCGTGGTCGAGTTCATCGACTTCGGCGGCTGCGACATCCTGCACCACGCGAGCCGCGAGATGTCGGCCTCGCTCGATGCGGGCCGCTACACCGCGCCGGCCATCGTGGGGCGCATGGTCGAGGAAGGGCGGCTGGGCCTGAAGACCGGCAGCGGCTTCTACGACTACGCGGGCCGCGACACCGCCGCCTACCGCCGCGACGTGCTCTCGCGCACGCTCGGCGAACTGAAGCACGCCGGCCTGTGGCGTGCGCCGGCCGACGAGACGCTGTCATGACGATCCGCCGCGCCTTCGCCGACCTGTCGGTGGGGCAGGTGCACCACGCCGTGTGCGGCGACGCGCAGGCGCCGGCCGTGCTGCTGCTGCACCAGTCGCCGCGCAGCTGGGCCGAATACCGCGAGGTGCTGCCGCTGATCGCCGGCGCGGGCTACCGCGTCATCGCCATGGACACGGCGGGCTTCGGCGATTCGGCCGACGGCGGCGTGCCGGCGAGCATTGCGCAGTGGGCGCGCGTCGCCTGCGAACTGCTCGATGCGCTCGGCATCGCGCAGGCCGACGTGGTGGGGCACCACACCGGCGGCGTGATCGCGATCGAACTGGCCGCGGCGTTTCCGCAGCGCGTGCGCAGCCTCGTGCTCTCGTCCACGCCGTACACCGACGAGGTGTTTCGCCGCGCCCGCGCGCAGCGTCCACCCATCGACGAAGTGGCGCCCAGCGACGATGGCAGCCACCTCGCCGCGCTGTGGCAGAAGCGGCAGGCCTTCTATCCGCCGGGGCGGCCCGACCTGCTCGAGGCCTTCGTGCGCGATGCGATGAAGGTCGGCCACCGTGTCGAAGAAGGGCATCGCGCCGTGGCCTCCTACCGCATGGAAGAGCGCATCGGCCGCGTGACGCAGCCGACGCTCATCGTGCGCGCCACGCTCGACCCTTTCGCGGCGCCGCATGCGGCGGAGCTGCAGCATCACCTGCCGCAGGCGCGCATCGTCGACATCGACGGCGGCATGGTGCCCTTGCCCGACCAGATGCCCGAGGCCTTCGCGCGCACGGTGCTCGACTTTCTGGCGACACGGCAATGAAGGCCATTCGCATCCATGGCTTCGATGCCGCGCCGGTGCTCGAAGACGTGGCCGAGCCCGTGGCGCGACCCGGCCGCACCCTCGTGCGCATGCAGGCCGCGACCGTCGGCCACATCGATCGCACTGTGTGGCAAGGCCGCTTCCTGCGGCATCCGCCGTTGCCGTACACGCCGGGCGTGGAAGCCGCGGGCGTGGTCGTCGCGAGCGAGCGCTATGCAGAAGGACAACGCGTGTGGTTGCGTGGCAGCGGATTGGGCACGCTGTTCGATGGCACCTGGTGCGAGCTGATCGATGCACCTGACGACGCACTCGGCGTGTTGCCCGATGCGGTGCCGATGGCGCTCGGCGCAGCGTTCTTCTCGCCCACCACGTCGGCCTGGGTCGCCTTGCATGAGGTCGCCCGATTGAAGCCTGGAGAGCAAGTGTTGGTGACGGGCGCAAGCGGCGCGGTGGGTTCGTTGGTGATGCAGTTGGCACGCGATGCAGGCTGCATCGCAACGCCTGTCGATCCGAAAGCTGCACCGCCTGAAGTCGCCAGCGCCGACCTGCTCATCGACACCGTCGGTGGCGACGTGCTCGCCTCCGCCTTGCCGGCCGTGCGCCCCGGCGGGCGCGCCGTGCTGATCGGCTACACCGCCGGCCCGACGCTGCAGCTGGACATCGCGCACTTCCTGCAGCGCGACGTGGCGCTGCTGCCGCTCAACATGTTCAGGCGCGAAGCCGCGGGCCGCGCAGCCGCTCCAGAGTTGCTTGCGAGGCTGGCCGACGGCCGCCTGCACCTCGACGTGCAGCCCTTCGCGCTCGCCGATGCCGCGCGGGCACTCGACTGGATCGCACAACGCGGCCATCGCGGCCGCGCGGTGCTCGTGCCCTAGTCAGGCCTCAGGCCACGCGCTTCAGTCTTCGTCCGGCACCTCGACCGGCACGTGCACATGCAGGTCGATCATCTGCCGCAGCGTCTGCTTGAGCTCTTCGGCGCGTCGCAGGCCGAAGGGCTCGAGCACGCGGCGCTCGTGCTCGCGCGCCAGCTCCATCAGGTGCTCGACCGCCTTCAGCCCCGCGGGCGTGATGCGCACCAGCGTGATGCGGCGATCACTTTCATGGGGCAGGCGCTCGACCTGGCCGCGCGCTTCCATGCGGTCGAGCAGCCGCGTCACCGTCGGCTGCTTGGTCACCGTCACCTGCGCGAGCTGGCCGATGCTGACCGCGTCGCTGCCGGCCAGCGACGCCATCACGCGCCACTCCGACACCGAAAAACCCTGCTGCCGCGCCACCTCGTGGAACTCCGAAGAGATCAACTGGCTGGCCTGCGCAAGCAGCGCGGGCAGGTAGTCATCGACGAAGCGATGTGTTTCCTTGAGCGGTTCAGACATGAAGGCGCCTCCTGTTTGCCGCAGGCATGCGGATTGCATGGCTAGGGTAATTCATGATTGTGGATACATTCATTTCTAAACATTATAGGAACCGTGATGTGACCCCGGGGCCGCATCCTCCCACGAGAAAGAAGAAGGACATCCATGGCTGAGCGTTCGTTCGTCGAAGAAGTCAAGAAGCTGAGACTTACTGGTGGAGAAGTGTTCCGTGGCGAAGGCATTCTGGCCGTCACCAAGGCCCTGCTGGAGTCGGGGGTGTCGTACGTGGCGGGCTACCAGGGCGCGCCCATCTCGCACCTGATGGACGTGCTGGCCGACGCGCAGGACATCCTGGCCGACCACGGCATCCGCTTCGAGAACAGCGCCAGCGAAGCCACTGCCGCTGCCACGCTGGCCGCCTCCGTCAACTACCCGCTGCGCGGCGCCGTCACCTTCAAGGCGACAGTCGGCACCAACGTGGCGTCCGATGCATTGGCCAACCTGGCCTCGGGCGGCGTCACTGGTGGCGCGCTCATCATCGTGGGCGAGGACTACGGCGAAGGCTCGTCGATCATGCAGGAGCGCAGCCATGCGTTCGCCATGAAGTCGCAGATCTGGCTGCTCGATCCGCGGCCCAACCTGCCGAGCATCGTCGATGCCGTGAAGACGGGCTTCGACCTCTCGGAGGCCAGCAACACGCCCGTGATGCTGCAGCTGCGCATCCGCGCCTGCCACGTGCACGGCCACTTCATCGCCGGCGACAACAAGCGCGCCAAGTTCACGCTGAAAGAGGCGCTGGAGAACCCGCAGCGCGACGTCAGCCGCATCGTGCTGCCGCCCGCGAGCTTCGTGCACGAGCAAGAGAAGGTGAAGGACCGCTGGCCCGCCGCCGTGCGCTTCATCGAGGAGCGCCAGCTCAACGAGTTCTTCTCCGAGGACGCCGACGACATCGGCATCATCGTGCAGGGCGGCAGCTACAACACGCTGCTGCGTGCGCTCGAGCGCCTGGGCCTGGCCGACGTGTACGGCGAGACCCGCGTGCCGCTGTACGTGATGAACGTGGCCTATCCCGTCATCGAGAGCGAAGTCATCCGCTTCTGCGAAGGCAAGCGCGCCGTGCTCATCGTGGAAGAAGGCCAGCCCAACTTCGTCGAGCAGAACCTCGCGACCATCCTGCGCCAGGCCGGCTCCACCACCGCGCTGCACGGCAAGGACATGCTGCCCGTGGCCGGCGAGTACACGACGCTCGAACTGCTCAAGGGCACGCGCACCTTCTGCGAGCGCTACGAACGCCTCGCGCCGCTGCCGGTGCCCGTACCGGTGCGCAAGGTGATCCCGCTGAAGGAAGTGGCGGCCATCGGTGTTGATGCCGCGCCTGAACCTGCGCAGCCGTCGAGCGCGCTCGGCGACGTGGTGCATGCGCGTCCGCCGGGCTTTTGCACCGGCTGCCCCGAACGCCCCATCTTCAGCGCCATGAAGCTGGTCGAGCGCGAACTCGGTGCGCACCACGTGAGCGCCGACATCGGCTGCCACCTGTTCTCGATCCTGCCGCCCTTCAACATCGGCAACACGACGATGGGCTACGGCCTCGGCGGTGCAGGCGCTTCGGCGCTCAACGCACCCGCAGGCAAGCGCGCGATCTCGATGATGGGCGACGGCGGCTTCTGGCACAACGGCCTGACGAGCGGCGTGGCGAACGCGGTATTCAACAAGAGCGACAACCTCACCATCATCGTCGACAACAACTACACCTCGGCCACGGGCGGGCAGGACATCCTCTCGTCCACGGCTGTCAACAAGACGCGCAGCACCGGCCACGAGATCGAACGCGCCGTGCGCGGCGTGGGCGTCGAATGGGTGAAGACCATGCGCCGCACCTACGACGTCGCCGGCATGCGCGACGCGCTGAAAGACGCACTCACCACCACGAAGAAGGGCCCCAAGGTCCTCATCGCGCAATCGGAGTGCATGCTCAACAAGCAGCGCCGCGAGAAGCCGCTGGTGCGCAAGGCCATCGCCGACGGCAAGCGCATGGTGCGCGACAAGTTCGGCGTCGATGCCGACACCTGCACCGGCGACCACTCGTGCATCCGCCTGTCGGGCTGCCCGTCGCTGTCGATCAAGCCCAACCCCGATCCGCTGCGCATCGACCCCGTCGCCACCGTGCTCGACAGCTGCGTGGGCTGCGGCAACTGCGGTGATGTGTCGCATGCCGCCGTGCTCTGTCCCTCGTTCTACAAGGCGCAGGTCGTGAGCAACCCGACCGCCTGGGACCGCTTCCGCCAGCGCGTGCGCACCACCGTCATCGGCTGGCTGCAGCGCGGCGACGCGCGCCGCCGTGACGCCTATGCCTTCTGACGCCATGACGAACAAGGTTCAACCCATCAAGATCGCCATCCTCGCCATGGGCGGGGAGGGCGGTGGCGTGCTCGCCGACTGGATCGTCGACATGGGCGAGGCCAACGGCTACGTCGCCCAGACCACCTCGGTGCCCGGCGTGGCCCAGCGCACCGGCGCGACCATCTACTACGTCGAGCTGTACCCCGATGCACAGGCCCACGCCGACGGCGGGCGCCCCGTGCTCGCGCTGATGCCGCTGCCGGGCGACGTCGACGTGGTGCTCGCCTCCGAGCTCATGGAAGCTGGCCGCGCGGTGCAGCGCGGGCTGGTCACGCGCGACCGCACCACGCTCATCGCATCGACGCACCGCGTTTTCTCCATTGCCGAAAAGAGCGCCATGGGCGACGGCCGCGTCGACAGCGACCAGCTGCTCGCCCACACCGCGCGCGCCGCCAAGCGCTTCATCCGTTTCGACATGGCGCAGGCCGCCGAAGCCTCGGGCAGCGTGATCAGCGCCGTGCTGTTCGGTACGCTCGCAGGCTCGGGCGTGCTGCCCTTCGGCCGCGCGCAGTTCGAGGCCACCATCGAGCGCGGCGGCGTGGGCGTGAAGCCCAGCCTCAAGGCCTTCGGCGCAGCATTCGATCGCGCGCAGGACGGCGACGACGGCGAACCCGCCAAGGTCGCACCGGCCGCCACGCCCGCACCGCAGCCGCGCCATCCGGCCGTGCGCGCGCTGGTCGAGCGCGTGCAGCGCGACTTTCCGCTGCCCGCGCACGACTTCCTGCTCGAAGGCGTGCGCCGCCTCATCGACTACCAGGACCTGGCCTACGCCGGCCTGTACCTCGACCGCATGGCCGCTGTTGCCAAGCTGCCCGACGACGCCCACCGCCTGCTGCGCGAAACCGCGCGCCACCTCGCGCTGTGGATGTCCTACGAAGACACGGCCCGCGTCGCCGCCCTGAAGACCCGCGCGACCCGCTTCGAGCGCGTGCACGGCGAGGCCGGCGTGCAGCCGGGCCAGCTGCTCGCCATCCACGAGTACATGCACCCGCGCCTGCAGGAAATCTGCGAGACGCTGCCCGGCGGCCTCGGCCGCTGGCTCATGCATTCCACGGTGCCGAAGAAGATCGTCGAGCGCTTCACGCAGCACGGCCGCGTGATCCGCACCAGCTCGCTGCGCGGCTACCTGATGCTGCGCATGGTCGCGGCCTGCAAGGGCTGGCGCCGCTCGACGATGCGCTACGCCGACGAAAACCGCCGCATCGAGGAATGGCTGCAGCGCATCGCCGCCACCGCGCCACGCAACCCCGCGCTGGCCGTCGAACTCGCCCAGTGCCAGCGCCTGGTCAAGGGCTACAGCGACACGCACGAGCGCGGCCTGCGCAACTACGACACCGTGATGCGCGCATTCGAGCGTGCAGGTGCCGCGCTGGCGCCCGCCACGCTGCGCGAACTGCGCGACGCGGCACTCGCCGACGAACACGGCCACAAGCTGCAGGCCGCGCTGGTGCAGCACGCCTTGGCCTGAAGGGACCCGAACCATGACCGCCCCCACGCTCCAGCTTCGCGTCGCCGAAGCGCGCGCCCTCAACCCGCTGATCCGCCTGCTGCGCCTGCGCGCCGAAGACGGCCGCGCGCTGCCCGGCTTCGCCGCCGGCGCGCACATCCGCGTGCAGGTGACGCTGGCCGACGGCACCACCGACTGGCGCCACTACTCGCTCATCAACTTCGCCACCGAGCGCAACGCCACCAACGCCCCGACCGACTACGTGATCGCCGTGCGCAAGGAGGCCGACGGCCGCGGCGGCTCGCGCTTCATGCATGAAGGGCTGGCCGAGGGCAGCGTGCTCACCATCGAGCCGCCGAAGAACGACTTTCCGCTGCACACCGGCCCGGGCGGCACGGTGCTGGTGGCCGGCGGCATCGGTGTGACGCCGCTGGCGTCGATGGCCGCGCGCCGCCGCGCCGAAGGCGCCGCCGTGCGCATGCACTACGCCGGCCGCAGCCGCGACCTGATGGCTTTCCTGCCCGAGCTGCAGGCGCTGCTGGGCGACGACCTGCGCGTGCATGCCGACGCCGAGGCCGGCGCGCCGCTGGACATCGACGCGCTGCTCGACGCCGTGCCCGCCGGCGACCGCCTCTACGTGTGCGGCCCCAAGGTCATGCTCGACGCCGTGCTCGCGTGCACCCAGTCCCGCGGTTGGGAACACGATCGCGTGCACTTCGAGCTCTTCACCGAACCCGTCGTGGAGGAGGGCGACCAGCCCTTCGAGGTGGAACTCGCCCAGTCGGGCCAGCGCTTCACCGTGCCGGTCGGCCAGAGCATCCTCGACTGCCTCATCGAACACGGCTGCGACCCGATGTTCGATTGCAAGCGCGGCGAATGCGGCGTGTGCGCCGTGCCCGTGATCGAGGGCGAGATCGACCACCGCGACTACGTGCTCACCGCCCGCGAGAAGGCGGAAGGCACCGTCATGCAGATCTGCATCTCGCGCGCCAAGGGAGCGCGCCTGGTGCTCGACCTCTGAGAAAAGCCAGCCAGGAAGGAGCCAGGAGAACCATGCCTTCGTACCGAGACAACCCCGATGCCGTTCGCGCGCTCGTGCAGAGCGACCGCGTGCACCGCGACCTGTACACCAGCCAGGAGCTTTTCGAGCTGGAGCAGGAGCACTTCTTCGCCAACACCTGGAACTACGTCGGCCACGAGAGCCAGCTGCCGAAGTCGGGCGACTGGATCACCAACGAGATCGCGGGCCGCCCGCTGATCGTCGTGCGCCACAGCGACGGCAGCGTGCGCGTCATGATGAACCGCTGCGCCCACAAGGGCTCGCGCCTGGTCAACGGGCCCTGCGGCAACACCGGCAAGTTCTTTCGCTGCCCGTACCACGCCTGGACCTTCAAGACCGACGGCGCGCCGCTGGCCATTCCGCTGAAGACCGGCTACGAGCACACGCAGCTGCACGAGTGCGAGTCGGGCAAGGGCCTCACCCCGGTGAAGCATGTGCGCAGCCACCGCGGCTTCATCTTCGTGAAGATCAACGACGCGGGCCCCGACTTCGAGGAGTACTTCGGCGATTCGCTCAGCTCCATCGACAACATGGCCGACCGCTCGCCCGAGGGCGAACTGGAGATCGCCGGCGGCTGCCTGCGCTTCATGCACCAGTGCAACTGGAAGATGTTCGTCGAGAACCTCAACGACACCATGCACCCCATGGTGGCGCACGAGTCGTCGGCCGGCACCGCCAAGCGCATGTGGGCCGACAAGCCCGAGGACGAGCCCAAGCCCATGGCCGTGGAGCAGTTCGTGCCCTTCATGTCCGACTACAAGTTCTTCGAGGACATGGGCATCCGCACGTATGACCATGGCCACAGCTTCACGGGCGTGCACTTCAGCATCCACAGCAAGTACAAGGCGATCCCCGAGTACGACGACGCCATGAAGGCGCGCTACGGCGAAGAGAAGACGGCGCAGATCCTGGGCATGGCGCGGCACAACACCGTGTACTACCCGAACCTCACGATCAAGGGCGCGATCCAGGCGATCCGCGTGGTCAAGCCGATCTCGGCCGACAAGACCCTCATCGAGAGCTGGACCTTCCGCCTCAAGGGCGCGCCGCCCGAGCTGCTGCAGCGCACCACCATGTACAACCGCCTCATCAACTCGCCGTTCTCGGTGGTGGGCCACGACGACCTGCAGGCCTACCGCGGCATGCAGGCCGGCCTGCACGCCAGCGGCAACGAGTGGGTGAGCCTGCACCGCGACTACGACGAATCGGAGTTGAAGGGCGGCGAGATCACCACGGGCGGCACCAACGAGCTGCCCATGCGCAACCAATATCGAAGCTGGGTGCAGCGCATGACGGAGACGATGTAATGGCCACCACCAACGTCATCGACATCACCCGCCAGGACCTCATCGACTTCGTCGTCAACGAAGCGCGCCTGCTCGACACCCGCCGCTACGAAGAGTGGAACGCCCTCTTCACCGACGACGCGTTCTACTGGATTCCGCTCGTGCCCGACCAGGAAGACGGCCTGAACCACACCTCGCACCTGTACGAGGACAAGCTGCTGCGCGAGCTGCGCATCGAGCGCCTGAAGAGCCCGCGCGCGTTCTCGCAGCAGCCTCAAAGCCGCTGCCACCACCTGCTGCAGGTGCCCGTGGTCGAGACCTTCGACACCGAGGCCCGCCGCTTCGTGGTGCGCACCGAGTTCCACTACACCGAGTCGCAGGGCGACGAGCTGCAGTTCTACGTCGGCACCTTCTTCCATCACCTCACGGTGCAGGACGGCGCGCTGCGCATGACGCTCAAGCGCGTCGACCTGCTCAACTGCGACGCGGCGCTTCCGGCCGTGCAGCTTTTCATCTGAGGACGCGATGACCCACGCCACCGTCCACCAGGTGTTCGCCGCCACGGCTGCGCGCACCCCGCAGGCCGAATTCCTCTTCACCGAATCGGTGACCGCCGCCGCCTACGGCATCGCTGCCGGCGCCATCCGCTGGGGCGAAGCCGCCGCAGAAATCGAACGGCTGCGCACCGCCTACGCACAGGCCGGCTACGGCCACGGCCACCGCGTCGGCCTGCTGCTGGAGAACCGGCCCGCCTTCATCTTCCACTGGCTCGCGCTGAACGCGTTGGGCGCGAGCGTGGTGCCGATCAACGCCGAGATGCGCTCGGCCGAGCTGGTCTACCTCATCGGCCACAGCGAGATCGGCCTGGCCGTCACGCTGCCCGAGCGCGCCGCCGACCTGCAGGCTGCCGCCGCGCAGGCTGGCGTGGCCTTCGAGACCATGGGCCCCGACGACGCCGTGCCACCCGCGAAGACAGCCGCGCCGCGCGCCGGCGAGCCCGTGGGCACCGACACCGAATGCGGCCTGCTTTACACCTCGGGCACCACGGGCCGGCCCAAGGGCTGCATCCTGAGCAACGCGTACTTCCTGCGCGCCGGCGAGTGGTATGCCGCGCTGGACGGCGTGTGCAGCATCCGCCCCGACGCCGAGCGCGTGATCACGCCGCTGCCGCTCAACCACATGAACGCGATGGCGTTCTCGACCATGGTCGTGCTCATTGCCGGCGGCTGCCTCGTGCAGCTCGACCGCTTCCATCCGAAGAGCTGGCTGGCCAGCGCGAAGGAAAGCGGCGCGACCATCGTCCACTACCTGGGCGTGATGCCCGCGATGCTGCTGTCGGCTCCCGCGTCGGCGGCCGACCGCGACCACGCGATCCGCTGGGGCTTCGGCGCCGGTGTCGACCGCAAGAACCACGCGCCCTTCGAGGAACGCTTCGGCTTCCCGCTGGTCGAGGCCTGGGCCATGACCGAGACCGGCGCGGCCGCCTGCATCATGGCCAACCGCGAGCCGCGCCTCGTGGGCACCAGCTGCTTCGGGCGGCAGGAAGACTTCGTCGAGATCCGCCTCATGGGCGAGGACGGCAGCGACGTGGGCACCGACATGCCCGGCGAACTGCTGGTGCGCTCGGCCGGCGCCGACCCGCGCCGCTACTTCTTCTCCGGCTACCTGAAGGACGAAGAAGCCACGCGCGAAGCCTGGGCCGACGGCTGGTTCCACACCGGCGACCTCGTGCGCCGCGACGCCGACGGCAACTTCTTCTTCGTCGATCGCAAGAAGAACGTGATCCGCCGCAGCGGCGAGAACATCTCGGCCGTCGAGGTCGAGAGCGTGCTCAACCAGCACCCGGCCGTGAAGACCTCGGCCGTGGCCGCCACGCCCGATGCGGTGCGCGGCGACGAGGTGCTCGCCTGCATCGTGCTGCGCGAAGACACCGAGACGTCGCAGCGGGAAGCGGTCGCGGCCAGCATCGTCCAGCACGCACTCGCGCAGCTGGCGTACTACAAGGCGCCGGGCTACGTGGCCTTTGTCGACGCGCTGCCGCTCACGCCCTCGCAGAAGATCCAGCGCGGCCAGCTGCGCGAGATGGCGCAGTCGCTGCCGGGCCAGGGCCATTGCATCGACACGCGCTCCATGAAAAAGAGGCAGGCATGACGAAACGCAACCGGCTTTCCTACGAAGGCGTCGCGGTCGCGGTGCCCGTCACCGTGCCCTACGTGCGCTACTCCACGCGCACCGCGCACTGGTTCGTCGGCCAGGCCATCGACGCGCTGGTGCAGGCCAGCGGCGTGGCCAAGGAACAGATCGACGGCCTGTGCCTGAGCAGCTTCTCGCTGGCGCCCGACACGGCCGTGGGCGTCACGCAGCACCTGGGCCTGTCGCCGCGCTGGCTCGACCACATGCCCACCGGTGGCGCCTCGGGCGTGATGTGCCTGCGCCGCGCGGCGCGTGCGGTGCAGGCGGGCGATGCCGACATCGTCGCCTGCGTGGGCGCCGACACCAACCACGTCGACTCCTTCCGCCAGACGCTGGGCAGCTTCAGCAACTTCGCGCGCGATGCGAGCTACCCCTACGGCTCGGGCGGCCCGAACTCGATCTTCGCGTTCATCACCGCCAACTACATGCGCACCTACGGCGCCACGCGCGAAGACTTCGGCCGCATCTGCGTGGACCAGCGCACCAACGCGCTGGGCAACCCGAACGCCATGTTCAAGAAGGGCCTCACGCTCGACGAGTACATGGCCGCGCGGCCCATCTCCGACCCGATCCACCTGTTCGACTGCGTGATGCCCTGCGCCGGCGCCGACGCCTTCCTCGTGATGAGCGAGGAGCGTGCGCGCGACCTGGGCCTGGCGCACGTCGTGATCCGCGGCGCCATCGAGCGCCACAACGCCTACGCCGAAGACCCGGTGATGGTGCAGGGCGGCTGGCGCAAGGACCGCGACGACCTCTATGCACAGGCCGGCGTGCAGCCCGCCGCGCTCGACTTCGTGCAGACCTACGACGACTACCCCGTCATCGTGATGATGCAGTTCGAGGACCTGGGCTTCTGCGAGAAGGGCGAGGGCTCGGCCTTCGTGCAGGCCAACACCATGACCTTCGACGGCAGCTTTCCGAACAACACCAGCGGCGGCCAGCTCTCGGCCGGGCAGGCCGGTGCGGCGGGTGGCTTCCTCGGCATGGTCGAAGCGATCCGCCAATTGACCGACCAGGCCGGCGCCCGCGCCGTGCCCAACGCCCAGCTGGGCCTCGTCGCCGGCTTCGGCATGGTGACCTACGACCGCTGCCTGTGTACAGGCGCCGTCATCCTCGGGAGACCGGAATGATGTACCCCCACGTTTGCCGCTGCGCGGCTGCACTGCCCCCCGAGGGGGCCGCGCGCCTGCCTTGGGGCGGCCCGGCGGAGGCGCTATGACGATGCCGATGATGCGCCCCCCGCGCAAGAACCCGGTGCTGCGCACCCGGCAGATGAACCTGCCGCCCGGCGCGCGCGGCCGCGTCGCGCTCGGTCTCACGGCCGCCGCCGCCGAAGGCCGCTTCGAGCTGCAGACCTGCGAGGACTGCGGCACGGTGCAGTACCCGCCGCGCGAGGTCTGCCACAAGTGCCTGTCGTCGGCGTTGCGCTGGCGCCCGCAGAGCGGCGAGGGCGCGCTGCTCGGCAGCACCACGCTGCACCACAGCAACGACCTGTTCTTTCGCGAGCGGCTGCCCTGGCGGCTGGGCCTGGTGCACCTGGATGCCGGCCCCACGCTCATGGTCCACCTGCACGGCGAGGTCGGCGATGCGCCCACGCGCGTGCGTGTCGGCGCCCGGCTCGACCGCGCCGGCCAGGCCGTCCTCATTGCTTTTCCGACTGAAGGGAGTCCCCACATGGCCGACGACAAGATGCTGCGCGAAATGACCAGCGACCCCAAGTTCCGCAAGGTGCTGGTGACCGACGGCAAGACCGAGACGGGCCAGGCCCTCGTGCGTGCGCTGGTGAAGGCCGGCGCCGACATCGTCTGGGTCGGCCATGCCGAACCCTGGAAGAAGATGGGCGACGGGCTCGACGACATCTCGGCGCTGCCGCAGGTCACGCTCGTGCCGCTGGACCTCACCAACGGCCGCCAGGTGACCGAGCTGGCCGGCTCCATCGGCGGCAAGGTCGACATCGTCATCAACAACGCCGAGGTGCACCGCACCTTCGGCATCGGTGCGCGGCGTGGCACCGACGTGGCCAAGGCCGAGATGGACATCAACTACTTCGGCCTGCTGCGCCTGGCGCAGGAGTTCGGCCCCGCGCTCAAGGGCCGCTCGGCCGACGGCGCGACGGGTGCGACGGCGTGGGTCAACCTGCTGTCGATCTATGCGCTGAGCAACTTCCCGCCGCACGGCACCTTCAGCGCCTCGAAGGCGGCGGCGCATTCGCTCGCGCAGTGCCTGCGCGCCGAGATGCGGCCCGCCGGCATCCGCGTGATCAACGTGTTCCCCGGCCCCATCGACGACGAATGGAACCAGCACACGCCGCCGCCCAAGCTGGCACCCGCCACGCTGGCCAACGCCATCGTGAAGGCGCTGCGCGACGGCGTGGAAGACGTGTACCCGGGCGACGTGGCGCAGGAGTGGCTGGAGCGCTGGCGCGACAACCCCAAGGTGCTCGAACGCGAACTCGCGGCGGGCGGCTGAGCAGAGGAATCACACGATGACCACGACCACCAACGAACTGATGTCCGCCGCCGAAGTCCTCGGCAGCCTCGTGACCGCCATGGCCAGCGGCCGCATCCGCGTGATCGACCTCACGCAGACGCTCACGCCCGAGTTCCCGCAGATCGCGCTGCCGCCCGAGATGGGCCAGTGCTGGCCCTTCCGCATCGAGGAAGTGTCCAAGTACGACGAGCGCGGCCCGGGCTGGTACTGGAACAACTTCTCCTGCGGCGAGCACACCGGCACGCACTTCGACGCGCCGATCCACTGGATCTCGGGCCGCGACCTGCCGAACAACTCGGTCGACACCATTCCCGTTCAGCACTTCGTGGCGCCGGCCTGCGTGATCGACTGCTCGCCGCAGGTGAAGGACGACCCCGACTACCTGCTGACCCTCGAGGACATCGAGGCCTACGAGGCCGCGCACGGCCGCATCCCGAAGGGCGCGTGGGTGCTCATGCGCACCGACTGGTCCAAGCGCACCGACCCCGAGGCCTACCAGAACTTCGACGAGACTGGCCAGCACACGCCGGGCCCGAGCACCGAGGCCGTGCGCTTCCTGGTCGAGCAGCGCGACGTGCTGGGCTTCGGCTCCGAAGCCATCGGCACCGACGCGGGGCAGGGCTACCACCTGCGTCCGCCGTACCCCTGCCACTACTACATGCACGGCGCGGGCCGCTACGGCCTGCAGTGCCTGAGCAACCTCGACTTGCTGCCGGCATCGGGCGCGGTGCTGATCTGCCCGCCGCTGAAGATCGAGAAGGGCAGCGGCAGCCCGCTGCGCGTGCTGGCCCTGGTGGGAGCCACGGCATGAGCACCGCCGCACCCAAGGTCGCGGCCGTCACCGGCGGCAGCGCCGGCATCGGCAAGGCCATCTGCGAAGACCTGCTCGCGCAAGGCTACGAGGTGGTCTCGCTCGCGCGCCGCAAGGCCGAGATCGACCACCCGAAGATGCACAGCCTCGAGGTTGACCTGGCCGACCGCGCCGCCACCGGCCAGGCCGTGCGCGAACTGGTCGAGCGCTTCGCACCCACCACCATCGTCCACAACGCCGGCGTGATCCGCGCCGCGCTGCTGCCCGACGTGAAGCTCGACGACCTCGATGCGCTGGTCGACCTGCACCTGGGCTGCGCCATCCAGCTGGTGCAGTGCGCGCTGCCCGCGATGCGTGCGCAGCGCTTCGGCCGCGTGGTGCTGCTGTCGTCGCGCGCCGCGCTGGGCCTGGCCACGCGCACCAGCTACTCGGCCACCAAGGCCGGCATGCTGGGCATGGCGCGCACCTGGGCGCTGGAGCTCGCGGCCGACGGCATCACGGTGAACGTGGTGGCGCCGGGCCCGATCCGCACCGACATGTTCTACGACGTGGTCGAGGCCGGCAGCGAGAAGGAGCGCGCGCTCGCGGCCTCGGTGCCCGTCAAGCGCCTGGGTGAATCGGCCGACGTGGCACGCGCCGTGCGTTTCTTCGCCGCGCCCGAGAACAGCTTCGTCACCGGCCAGGTGCTTTATGTCTGCGGCGGCACCAGCGTCGGCAGCCTGGCCCTCTAGCTTCATTTCAGCGTCCGTTTCGTTCCGTTCCGTTCAAAAACATCACCTCTGGAGCATCGCCATGAAAGTCCTGAACCGAATTCGCACCCTCGCGGCCGTTGTCGCGGGCCTCGGCGCGCTGAGCGCCGCCAGCGCGTGGGCCGCCGATCTGAAGGTCGGCTTCATCACCTCGCTGTCGGGGCCGGTGTCGTCGCTGGGCATTCCGTACGAAAAGGGCATGAAGGCCGCGCTCGCCTACAAGGCCGACGTAGGCGGTCGCAAGATCCAACTGGTGCAGCTCGATGACGCGTCCGACCCCACCACGGCCGCGCGCAACGCACGCAAGATGATCGACGAGGACAAGGTCGACGTCATCATCGGCACGGCCGGTTCGCCCGGCGCGCTGGCCATCGCCGGCGTGGCACGCGAAACCAAGACGCCGCTGATCTCCATCGCCAATGCCAACCTGCCGGGCGAGGAGGGCGCGTGGATGGTCACGCTGCCGCAGCCCGCACCGCTCATGGTGAGCGCGGTGGTCGAGCGCATGAAGAAGTCGGGCGTGAAGACGGTGGGCTACATCGGCTTCTCCGACGCCTGGGGCGACCTGGTGTACGGCGCGCTGCAAAAGAGCGCCGAGCCGGCCGGCATCAAGATCGTGTCGAACGAGCGCTATGCGCGCGGCGACGCCTCGGTGACCGGGCAGGTGCTGAAGATCGTGGCGCTGCGCCCCGACGCGGTGATCACCGGCACCTCGGGCACGCCGGGCGCGCTGCCGTACCTGGCCCTCTCGGAGCGCGGCTACAAGGGCCAGATCTACGGCATGCACGCGCTCATCAACCCCGACTTCGTGCGCGTGGGCGGTGCGTCGGTCGAAGGCCTGCTGGCCCCTACGGGCCCGGTGATCGTGGCCGAGCAGCTGCCCAGCGACAACCCGATCCGCAAGGTGTCGATGGACTTCCGCGCGGCCTACCAGAAGGCCAACGGCGCACCGCCGACCGACGCCTTCTCCGCCTACACCTTCGATGCATGGCTGGTGTACCTGGACGCGGCCCAGCGCGCGCTGGCCACCAAGGCCGAGCCCGGCACGCCGCAGTTCCGCCTGGCGCTGCGCGACGCCATCGTGAGCACCAAGGAGCTGGTGGGCACGCACAGCGTCTACAACTTCAAGCCCACCGAGCGCTACGGCTCGGACGACCGTTCGCGCGTCGTCGTGAAGCTCGAGAAGGGCCAGTGGAAGCTGGTGCCCTGAACGCCCTCGCGTCGATCCGATGAACGCCGCCCACCCCATGCACCCGCTTCTTCGTTCCCTGCGTCGCCGGCGCGCGACCGGCACCGTGCTGTTCGCCGCCGCGCTGTTGGCCGGCTGCGCCGCGACCGCACCCGGCAATGGCACGGGCAGTGGCGAAGTCACCATCAAGCGCGACCGCTACGGCGTGCCGCACGTCTACGCCAGCGACACGCGCGGCCTGTTCCACGGCTTCGGCTATGCCGTCGCCGAAGACCGGCTCTACCAGCTGGAGATGGCGTGGCGCTCGGGCAACGGCAGCGTGGCCGAGGTGCTGGGGGCCGAGTTCGTCGCGACCGACAAGGCCACGCGCGCCAACATCGATCCGGTGTCGATCCGTCGCCAGATCGATGCGCTGAACGCCGACGACCGCGCCATGTTCGAAGGCTACGCCGCGGGCGTCAACGCGCGCATCCGCGACGTGCTGGCCGACCGCGCGAAGTTGATGCCGCGCGAGTTCATCGACAACGGCTTCGAGCCCGCGCCCTGGACCGCCGACGACGTGGCCATGGTCTGGATCGGCCTGATCCTCAACCGCTTCTTCGCGGGCACGGCGGAGGTGGCCAACCTCTCGCTGCTCAACCAGCTCAAGGCCGCGCGCGGCGACGTGGCCGGCCTGCAGCTGTACGAGCAGCTGCGCTGGCTCGAAGACCCGACCGCGCCGACCATCGTGCCGCGCGGCAACGCGAACCGGCTGGCAAGCGCCGAGCCCGGCGACGCCGCGCTCGCGCCGGTCTCCACGCAGGCCGCCGCCGACTTCCGCGCCACGCAGGTCGCCCGCATGGGCCTGGCCGCCACCGAAGGCATGCCGACCGCCAGCAACGCCTGGGTGCTCGGCCCCTCGCGCACCAAGGAGGGCGTGGCCGTCCTGTACAACGGCCCGCAGCAGGGCTTCAACAACCCGTCGTTCGTGCACGGCATCGGCCTGCACGGCGCGGGCTACGACCTCACGGGCCTCACGCCCATCGGCCTGCTGCCGGTGCTGTTCGGCACCAACGGCACCATCGCCTGGGGATCGACGGTGGGCTCGCTCGACACCAACGACATCTACCAGGAAGAACTGAACCCGGCCAACCGCTACGAGTACCGGTACGACGGCGCCTACCGCCCGATGACCCGGCGCACCGACGTCATCCGCGTGAAGGGCGCCGCGCCGCAGAGCGTGGACATCTACGCCACGGTGCACGGCTTCGTGCAGAGCTGGGACGTGGACAACGCCCGCGCCTACACCGCGCGCAGCACCTGGCAGGGCCGCGAGGTCGAGACCATGCTGGGCTGGGCGCGTGCCGCACGGGCGCGCGACTGGTCGGGCTTTCTCGCGCAGGGCGAGCGCGTGGCCGCGTCCATCACCTGGTTCTATGCCGACGTGGCGGGCAACATCGGCGCCGTGGGCCTGGGCCGCATGCCGCGCCGCCCGGCCACGCAGGACATCCGCTTTCCCGCGCGCGGCGACGGCAGCATGGAGTGGCAGGGCAGCCTGCCGTTCAGCGCCAATCCGCGCGCCTACAACCCCGCGCAGGGCTACCTCGCGAGCTGGAACAACCAGATCGCCGAAGGCCTGCGCGCGGACGGCGCGAACTTCTCGCACGTCGACCGCGTCGCTGAAATCCATGCGCAGCTGCAGGGCACGGCGAAGCTGGGCGCCGACGAGGTCTGGCGCGTGAGCCAGGGCGCGGCGCTGGCCGACCTGAACGCGCGCTACTTCGTGCCTCTCATCGTCGACGCGGCCAAGGGCCTGCCGGCCGGCGATCCCGCGCGCCGCGCGGCCGACCTGCTCGCCAACTGGGACCTGAAGAACCGCGTCGCCCCGGGCGGCGAGGTGTACGACAACCGCGCCACCACCGTGCTGCGCGCGTGGCTGGGTGCGATGTCGCGGCGCCTGCTGGCCGACGACCTGCCGCCGGCCGTGTTCGCCACCTACGCCAACCTGGGCTACCCCACGCTCACGCCGCGCGGCTCGCCCGGCAGCGCCCAGCCCGCGGCCGTGGCCAAGCTGCTGTGGAACGCACTGAGCGGCCCGGCCTCGGGCGTGCCGCAGCGCCACGACTTCTTCAACGGGCAGGACCCGCGCACGATGGTGCGCGCGGCGCTGACCGATGCGGTGGGCGAACTGCGCACCCGTCTCGGGCCCGACATGGCCGCGTGGACCACGCCCGTGGTGCGTCACCGCTTCTCGCGCATCAACGCCATCGGCGTGCCGTGGGCCGGCGCGGGCGACGAGCCCGAGGTCAGCCCCTACATGAACCGCGGCACGCTCAACTACCGCGTCGTGCTGCGTCCGGGCGCGCTCGACATGTGCTCGGTCGCGGCGCCGGGGCAGAGCGGCTTCGTGAGCCCGGCCGGTGTGCGCGACCGCCATTACGCCGACCAGCTGGCGCTGTTCGAGCGCTTCGAATGCAAGCCGGAGCGGCTCACGCCCGCGCAGGTCGACGCCGACCTCGAATCGCGCCGCACCTTGCGCTACTGACCGTCCCTCGTCCCCATTCCAACCCCCGAAGAGGAAGCTCCCATGAAGACAATCTCCCGCCTTGGCCTCGCGCTGCTGGCCGCCTTCACCGCCGTCGGTGCGGCGGCGGCAGACCTCAAGATCGGCTTCATCAGCTCGCTCTCGGGGCCGGTCGCGGCGCTGGGCGTGCCCTACGAGAAGGGCATCCGCGCGGCCATCGCCGAGCGGCCCGAGATCGGCGGGCGCAAGGTGCAGCTCATCGTGCTCGACGACGCCTCCGACCCGACCACCGCCGGGCGCAACGCGCGCAAGCTGGTGACGGAAGACAAGGTCGACGTGCTCATCGGCACCTCGGGCGTGCCGGGCGCGATGGCCATCGCCTCGGTGGCGCGCGAGCTCAACACGCCGCTCATCTCGCCCACGCCCGTGACCATTCCGGGCGCGGACGGCGCATGGACCGTCACCGTGTCGCAGCCGTTCCCGCTCATGGTGGCGGGCGTGGTCGAGCGCATGCAGAAGTCGGGCGTGAAGACGGTCGCCTTCATCGGTTTCTCCGACGCGCTGGGTGACCTGGCCTACGACTCGCTCGTGAAGAGCGCCGCCACCGCCGGCATCAAGGTGGTGGCCAACGAGCGCTATGCGCGCAGCGATTCCTCGGTGGCCGGGCAGATCCTGAAGATCGTCGCGGCGCGGCCCGACGCGGTGTTTGCAGGCAACTCCGGCACGCCGGGCGCGCTGCCCTACCTGGCACTGGCCGAACGCGGCTACAAGGGCAAGATCTACGGCACGCACGGCCTCATCAATGCCGACTTCGTACGCGTGGGCGGCACGGCCATCGACGGGCTGCAGGTGCCCAGCGGCCCGGTGCTGGTGGCCGACCAGCTGCCCGAGAGCAACCCCATCAAGAAGGTCGCGATGGGCTTTCGCGCTGCGTACCAGAAGGCGAACGGCGCGGTGCCCACCGATGCCTTCTCGTCGTACACCTACGACGCCTACCTGCTGCTGGCCGACGCGGCCTCGCGCACCAAGGGCGAGCCCGGCACGCCGCAGTACCGCACGGCGCTGCGCGATGCCATCGTGGGCACGAAAGAGCTGGTGGGCACGCACGGCATCTACACCTTCAAGCCCGACGACCGCTACGGCTCGGACCAGCGCGGCGTCGTGATCGTGCAGATGAACAAGGGCCAGTGGAAGCTGGTCCCCTGACCCCGGTCTAGCCAAAGCCCACCGCCATGACCGCCTACCGCAACCGCCCCGATCTCGTCGCGGCGCTGGTCCGCGACGACCGGGTGCACCGCGACCTGTACCTCAGCGACGAGCTGTTCGCGCTGGAGCAGGAGCGCCTGTTCGCCCGCACCTGGGTCTTCCTGGGCCATGCCAGCCAGGTGCCGGCGGCGGGCGACTTCGTCACGCAGGAGATCGCGGGCCGCCCGCTGCTCATGGTGCGCCAGCCCGACGGCGCGGTGCACGTCATGTACAACCGCTGCGCCCACAAGGGCACGCAGCTCGTGACGGACGAGAGCGGCAACACCGGCCGCTTCTTTCGTTGCCCGTACCACGCCTGGACCTACAAGCTCGACGGCGCGCCGCTGGGCCTGCCGTTGAAGAACGGCTACGAGGGCACGCAGCTCAAGGCCTGCGAGTCGGGGCAGGGGCTGTCGGTGGTGAAGCACGTGAAGGTGTACCGCGACTTCGTGTTCGTGCGCTTGTCCGACACCGGTCCCTCGTTTGAGGACTACTTCGGCGACGTGCTGGGCGCGCTCGACAACATGGTCGACCGCTCGCCCGAGGGCAGGCTCACGGTGGGTGGCGGCGTGCTGCGCAACATCGTCCATTGCAACTGGAAGATGTACCTGGAGAACATCAACGACACGGTGCACCCGATGTCGACGCACGAGTCGGCCACCAAGGCGGCCGAGGCGCTGTGGGAAGGGCATGCGCCCACCGACCCCAAGCCGATGGCGATGGAGCAGATCCTGCCCTTCGGCTCGGGCTACGAGTTCTTCGACCAGATGGGCGGGCGCGTGTTCGCCAACGGCCACAGCGTGCTGGGCGTGAACTTCAGCATCCACTCCAACTACGCGCAGTTGCCCGAGTACGAGGCCGCGATGCAGGCCGCGCACGGCGTGGCGCGCGCCGCCGACATCCTGCAGCGCTCGCCGCAGAACTCGGTGCTGTACCCGAGCCTGTCGGTCAAGGGCTCGCCGCAGGCCATCCGCGTGATCCGCCCGCTGGCGGCCGACTGCACGCTCATCGAGGCCTGGAGCTTCCGCGCGGCCGGTGCGCCCGCGCTCTTGTTCGAGCGCGCCATGAGCTACAACCGGCTCGTGTTCTCGCCCGTGTCGGTGGTGGCGCACGACGACGTGCACCTGTTCGAGAGCATCCAGAAGGGCCTGCGCGCGGGCGGCAACGAGTGGATCAGCCTGCACCGCAACCACGACCCGGCCGAGACGCAGCAGGCCACGGTGACCACCAACGGCACCAACGAGTTGCTCATGCGCAACCAGTTCCGCGCCTGGGCCCGGGCCATGACGCCGGAGGTGGCGGCATGAACGACCCGCGCGACTTCATCGCCCACGAGGCGGCCCTGCTCGACGCGCGCCGCTTCGACGACTGGCTGGCCCTGTTCGCCGACGACGGCCACTACTGGGTGCCGCTGCTCGGCGCGGCGCAGGCCGATCCGTTCTCGCACAACTCGCTGGCCTACGAAGACCGGCTGCTGCTGCAGCTTCGCGTGGAGCGTCTGAAGAACCCGCGCGCGCATTCGCAGCACCCGGCCAGCCACAGCCAGCATGTGCTGCAGCCCTCGCGCATCGAGGAAGAGGGCACCGACGACGTGCGCCTGCGCACGCCCTTTCTCTACATCGAGGCGCGCGGCGACGACCAGCTGCTGCTGAGCGGCACCGCCCGCCACCACCTCATTCGCACCCCCACGGGCTGGTCCATCCGCGAGAAGCGCGTCGACCTGCTCAATGCCGCGCGCCCTCTGCCGGCCATCCAGTTGTTCATCTGAGTTTCTGTTCCTTCCATCCTTCCTCACTGGAGCTACGACATGAAGAACCTGATGCAGACCTTGACGCGCGGTGCCCTCGCCGCGGCGCTGACCGCCTGTGGTGTGGCGAGCGCACTGGCGGCCGACCTCAAGGTCGGACTCAGCGTGTCGCTGTCGGGGCCCAACTCCTCGCTGGGCGTGCCGTACGCCAAGGGCATGCAGGCCGCGCTGGCCTACAAGGGCGAGGTCAACGGCCGCAAGATCCAGCTCGTGGTGCTGGACGACGGCTCCGACCCGACCACGGCCGGGCGCAACGCGCGCAAGCTCATCGAGGACGAGAAGGTCGACGTGCTCATGGGCACCTCGGGCGTGCCGTCGGCCATCGCGATGGCGCAGGTCGGCAAGGAGGCCAAGACGCCGATGATCGGCCTCACGCCCATCCTGCTCGACCCCAACGAGAACCCGTGGGTCATGACGGTGGCGCAGCCCACGCAGCTCATGATCGACGCCGTGGTCGAGCGCATGAAGCGCAACAACGTCAAGACCGTGGGCTACATCGGCTTTTCCGACGCCTGGGGCGACCTGGTCTACGAGGCCCTCATGAAGGCCGCGCCGGGCGCCGGCATCAAGGTGGTGAGCAACGAGCGCTACGCGCGCGCCGACGCCTCGGTGACCGGCCAGGTGCTGAAGATCGTGGCGCTGCGTCCCGACGCGGTGATGACCGGCGGCGCCGGCACGCCGGGCGCGCTGCCGTTCCTGGCCCTGCAGGAGCGCGGCTTCAAGGGCGGCGTGTACGGCCAGCACGGCCTGATCAACCCCGACTTCGTGCGCGTGGTCGGCGCGGCCGGCCAGAGCGCGCTGATGCCCACGGGCCCGGTGATCGTCGCCGAGCAGCTGCCGGCCGACTACCCGACCAAGAAGATCGCGACCGACTTCCGCGCCGTGTTCCAGAAGGTCAACAACGCACCCACCAGCGACGCCTTCTCGGCCTACTCCTTCGACGGCTGGCTGGTGTTCGTCGATGCGGCCTCGCGCGCCATGAAGAAGGCCGAGCCGGGCACGCCCGAGTTCCGCGTGGCGCTGCGCGACGCCATCTTCAGCACCAAGGAAGTGGTCGGCACCCACGGCGTCTACACCTTCAAGCCCGGCAGCCTGTACGGCGTGGACGAGCGCGCCCGCGTGATCGTCAAGCTCGACAACGGCCAATGGAAGCTCGCCCCTTGAATCTCCTGTTTCCCTTCACGACAACGACAACGATGACTCCGACTGAGGTTTTTCTATGAACTGGGACGTGGCATTGATCCTCGTCACCGACGGCCTGGCCAACGGTGCCGTCTATCTGCTGGCCGGGCTCGGGCTGGTGCTGATCTTCTCGGTCACGCGGGTGGTGTTCGTGCCGTTCGGCGACATCGCGGCCTTTGCCGCCCTGTCGCTGGCGGCCTTCGAAACCGGCCGCGTGCCGCCGACCATCGGCATGGTGGCGGTGCTGGCTGCACTGGCGCTGGCCACCGAAATCGGCAGCCTGTTGCGGCGCGGCGAGGCGGCGCGCATCCCGAAGGCGGTGCTGACCTGGGGCGTGCTGCCGGCCATTCCGTGCGTGCTCGCCTGGCTGGCGGCGCGGCCCGGCGTGCCGGTGGCGGTGCACATCGCGGTGGCCGTGCTGCTGGTGGTGCCCATCGCGCCGCTGCTGGCGCGCGTGGTGTTCCAGCCGATCGCCGACGCCTCGGTGCTGGTGCTGCTGATCGTGTCGCTGGCGCTGCACTTCCTGCTCTCGGGCCTGGGCCTGCTGTTCTTCGGGCCCGAGGGCTCGCGCACCACGCCGCTCACGAGCGCGGTGTTTACGCTGGGCGACGGCTTCACGGTCAGCGGCCAGGTGGTGCTGATGGTGGGGGCGGCCGTGGTGCTGAGCGGGCTGTTCTTCCTGGTGTTCGAGCGCACGGTGGCCGGCAAGGCGCTGCGCGCCACGGCCGTGAACCGCGTGGGCGCGCGGCTGGTCGGCATCCGGCCGGTGCGCACGGCGCTGCTGGCCTACGGCTGCGCCTCGCTGCTGGCGGGGCTCATCGGCGTGCTGATCGCGCCGGTGACCACCATGTACTACGACTCGGGTTTCATCATTGGCCTGAAGGCCTTCGTGGCCGCGATCATCGGCGGGCTCGTGAGCTACCCGATGACGGCCATCGGCGCGCTGGCGGTCGGCGTGGTCGAGAGCTTCGCGTCGTTCTGGAGCGGCGCGCTGAAAGACGTGATCGTGTTCAGCCTGCTGATCCCGGTGCTCATGCTGCGCTCCTTCATGGCGGCCCATTCGGAAGAGGAAGAAGACGAGGTGGACCAATGAACGGCAACACCAAACGCATGGCGTGGATCGCGGGCGTGATCGTCGTGCTGGCCCTGGTGCCGGCCGTGGCGGGCAGCTTCACGGTCTCGCTGCTGAACGACATCGGCATCGGCGCGCTGGTGGCGCTGGGCCTCGTGCTGCTCACCGGCGTGGGCGGCGCCACCTCGTTCGGCCAGGCGGCCTTCGTGGGCATCGCGGCCTACGCCACGGCGTGGCTCACGACCGCGCAGGGCCTGTCGCCGTGGCTGGGGCTCTTGTTCGCGCTGCTGCTCACCGGCCTGTCGGCGCTGGCCATCGGCATGCTCACGCTGCGCCTGGGCGGGCACTTCCTGCCGCTGAGCACCATCGCCTGGGGGCTGTCGATCGCGATGCTGTTCGGCAACGTCGATGCGCTCGGGCGCCACACGGGCCTGTCGAACATCCCGCCGCTGCAGATCGGCGGCTGGTCGCTGGCCGATCCGCGCGCGATGTACTACCTGATCTGGGTGGTGGTCGGGCTGGCCTGCCTGTTCAGCCACAACCTGCTGCAGTCGCGGCCCGGGCGCGCCATCCGCGGGCTGCGCGGCGGCGCCACGCTGCTGGCCAGCGTGGGGGCCGACGCCTACCGCGTGCGGCTGTCGCTGTTCGTCACAGCGGCGCTGTTCGCGGGGCTGGCGGGCTGGCTCTATGCGCACATGAACCGCTTCGTGAGCCCGTCGCCCTTCGACGTGCGCGCCAGCATCGAGTACCTGCTGATGGCCGTCGCCGGCGGGCTCGGGCAGCTGGCGGGCGCGCTGGTGGGCGCGGCGCTGGTGCTGGTGCTGAAGAACGGCCTGCAGGACGTGCTGCCGATGCTCACGCAGCGCGCGGGCCAGCTGGAGGCCGTGGCCTTCGCGGCGCTGTTCATCCTGCTGCTGCACTTTGCGCGCGGTGGCGTGATGGGCCTGCTGCGGCGCTGGACGCGCCGGCGCGCCGCGCCGCAGGGCGCCTCGCGCTACACCGGAGCGCCGGTCGAGCCGCTGCCGCACCGGCAGCTGCCGGCGCGCGGCACGCAGGTGCTGTCGGTCAACGGCGCCGTGAAGCGTTTCGGCGGTCTGGTGGCGGTGAACGACGTGAGCTTCGACGTCAAGGCGGGCGAGATCATCGGCCTCATCGGGCCCAACGGCGCGGGCAAGTCGACCATGTTCAACCTGCTGACCTGCACGCTGCCGATGAGCGCGGGCCAGGTGCGCTTTCTCGAGCACGACATCGCCGGCATGCCGCAGCGCGCGGTGGCGCGGCTCGGGCTGGCGCGCACCTTCCAGCACGTGAAGCTGCGCCCGCACATGAGCCTGCTGGACAACGTGGCGCTGGGCGCGCACTCGCGCACGCGCTCGGGCATCCTGAAGGCGGGCCTGCGGCTCGATCGCACGGAAGAAAGCCAGATCCTGCAGGAGGCGCAGCGCCAGCTCGACCGCATCGGCCTGGGCGACCGCGCGCACGAGCTCGCGGGCAGCCTGCCGCTGGGCACGCAGCGCATTTTGGAAATCGCACGCGCGCTGGCTGCCGACCCCGTGCTGCTGGTGCTCGACGAGCCCGCGGCCGGCCTGCGCCGCAAGGAAAAGATGGCCTTGGGCGACCTGCTGCGCAAGCTGCGCGAGGAGGGCGTGACCATCCTGATCGTCGAACACGACATGGACTTCGTGATGAAACTGGTGGACCGTTTGGTGGTGATGAACTTCGGCTCCAAGCTCGTGGAGGGCGTGCCGTCGGCGGTGCGCGCCGACGAGCGTGTGCAGGCGGCTTACCTGGGGAGCGTCGTATGACCGCGATGCTGGAGATTGGCGATCTGCACGTGTCGTACGGGCAGGTCGAGGCGGTGCGCGGCGTGTCGCTCGACGTGCAGCGGGGCCAGATCATCTCGGTGATCGGCCCCAACGGCGCGGGCAAGACCACGCTGCTGGCCGCGGCCATGGGCCTGCTGCCGTGCAAGGGCACGCTGCGTTTCGAAGGCGAAGACCTGCAGGGGCTCGATGTGGAGTCGCGCGTGGAGCGCGGGCTGTGCCTCGTGCCGGAGCGGCGTGAACTGTTCGGCGAACTCACCGTGCTCGACAACCTGCAGCTCGGCGCCTACGCCAAGCGGCTGCGCGGCGACGCGATGAAGCGGCAGCTGCAGTCGGTGTACGACCGCTTCCCGCGCCTGGCCGAGCGCCGCGCGCAACGCGCCGACACGCTCTCGGGCGGCGAGCGGCAGATGCTGGCGGTGGGCCGCGCGCTCATGTCGGCGCCGCGCTTGTTGATGCTCGACGAGCCCAGCCTGGGCCTGGCGCCGCTGATCGTGCGCGACATCCTCACCATCGTGCGCAAGCTGCGCGACGACGGCGTGTCGATCCTGCTGGTGGAGCAGAACGCGCGCGCCGCGCTCGAAAGCTCGGACGAAGGCTACGTGCTGGAGACCGGCGAGATCGCGCTCTCGGGCGCCTCGGCCGAACTGGCCAGCGACCCGCGTGTGCAGGCCACCTACCTCGGCGGAGGCACGCACGATGACGAGTGACCCGCGCGCGGTGCCGCCGGCGCAGCGCACGCTGCCCGCCATGCTGCAGCGGCAGGCGGCGCTGTTCGGCGCTCGCCCGCTGCTGCGCATCGCGGGCCGGCAATGGACGCATGCCGATGCGGCCGACGCGGCGGCCACGCGCGCCGGTGCGCTCGCGCAACACGGCGTGGCGCGCGGCGACCGCATCGCCGTGATGTGCGGCAACCGCATCGAGTTCCTCGACACCTTCCTCGGCGCGGGCTGGCTCGGCGCGTCGGTCGTGCCGGTCAACACCGCGTCGATGGGGCCGCAGATCGAATACTTCCTCGCGAACAGCGAGGCGAAGCTGCTGGTGATCGAGGCGGACTTTCTCGATCGGCTGGCCACGGCCGACCTGGCCCGCACGGCGCTGCGCGAGGTGTGGGTGGTGGGCGAGGCCGAAGCGCCGTGGACGCCGCCCGCCGGCGTGCGCGTGTCGGCCTACCCGCCGGGTGGGCAGGCCCTGCCGCCCGCCACCGTGCAGCCGGGCGACCCGCTCGCCATCCTCTACACCTCGGGCACCACGGGCCCGGCCAAGGGCGTGATCTGCCCGCAGGCGCAGTACTTCTGGTGGGGCGTGAACAGCGCCGAGGTGCTCGGCGTGGGCCGCGACGATGTGCTGTGCACGACGCTGCCGCTCTTTCACATCAACGCACTCAACACCTTCGCGCAGGCCGCGCTCACCGGGGCCGAGGTGGTGTTCGAGTCGCGCTTCTCCGCCTCGGGCTTCTGGCCGGCGATGCGCGCCAACGGCGCGACCGTGGTCTACCTGCTGGGCGCGATGGTGCCGATCCTGCTGGCCCAGCCCGAAGGCGAGGGCGAGCGCGACCACTGCGTGCGCACCGGCCTCGGCCCCGGCGTGCCTGCGGCGGCGGGGCAAGCCTTCCAGGCGCGCACGGGCGTGTCGCTGCTCGAAGGCTACGGCTCGACCGAGACCAACTTCGCCATTGCCACCGCGCCCGATTCGCCGCGCGGCGGCGTCATGGGCTGGCTGCGCCCCGGCTTCCAGGCCTGCGTCGCCGATGAAGACGACGTGCCGCTGCCGCCCGGCGAGGCCGGCGAACTGCTGCTGCGCGCCGACGAGCCCTATGCCTTTGCCAGCGGCTACTTCCACATGCCCGAGAAGACCGTCGAGGCCTGGCGCAACCTGTGGTTCCACACGGGCGACCGCGTGGTGCGCGATGCCGACGGCGCGTTCCGCTTTGTCGACCGCATCAAGGACGCGATCCGCCGGCGCGGCGAGAACATCTCGTCCTTCGAGGTCGAGCAGGTGCTGCTGAGCCACCCGGGCGTGGCCTCGTGCGCCGTGTACCCCGTGCGCTCCGAGCTGGCCGAAGACGAGGTGATGGCCGCGCTGGTGGCGCGCGAAGGCATCGTCATCGACCCGGCCGAGCTGGCGCGTTTCTGCGAAGGCCGCCTGCCGTACTTCGCGGTGCCGCGCTACATCGACCTCTTGCCCGATCTGCCGCGCACCGAGAACGGCAAGGTGCAGAAGTTCAAGCTGCGCGAGCGCGGCGTGGGGCCGCAGACCTGGGAAGGTCGGCCCGCCAAAGCCGGATGACGCACGCCACCACGCTTCCGCTGGCAGGTCGTGTGGCCTTCGTGACCGGCGCGGGGCAAGGGCTGGGCGCGGCCATCGCGCGTGGGCTGGCACAGGCCGGTGCACGCGTGGCGGTGGCCGACATCGACGAGGCCAATGCACAGGCCGTGGCCGCCGAGGTGAACGGCCTCGCGCTGTCGCTCGATGTGCGCGACGAGCAGGCCTTCAACGACCGCTTCGCGCAGGCCGTGGCGCACTTCGGCGCGGTCGACATCCTGGTCAACAACGCAGCGCGAACGCCGACCACCTCGCTGTGGGACATCACGCCCACCGAGTGGGACGACGTGCTCGCCATCAACCTGCGCGGCAGCTTCTTCGGCTGCCGCATCGCGGGAAGGCACATGCGCGAGCGCGGCGCGGGTCGCATCGTCAACCTGGCCTCGCTGGCGGGGCAACAGGTCAGCAGTGCCACCGGTGTGCACTACGCGGCCAGCAAGGCCGGCCTGCTGGCGCTGACACGTGCCTTTGCGCGGGAGCTGGCGCCGCGCGGCGTGACCGTGAACGCGCTGGCCCCCGCCGCCATCGACAGCCCCGCGCTCGCTGCGCTGGCGCCCGAGCGGCAGCAAGCGCTGAAAGCCGGCATCCCGCTGGGCCGCTTCGGGCTGGCCGACGAGGTGGCCGCCGCCGTCGTCTACCTGGCCTCGCCGGCCGCGGCCTTCATGACCGGGGCGACGCTGGACCTCAACGGCGGCCGTTTCATGCGGTAGCACCCTGCTGGTGCGCAAATGGCTAAAATGATTCAGAACTAAACCATTCAGGTATGCACACAAATTCGCTCACTGGCCGTCATGCCCTCGTCACCGGCGCCGCTCGCGGCATCGGCGCAGAGATCGCCCGCACCCTCGCTGCCCAAGGGGCAGTGCTGACCTTGCTGGGCCGCGACGCGCAGGCCCTGCAGCGCGTGGCCGAGACCCTGGCCGGCAGCGGCCACGGCGTGGTGGCGGCCGACGTGGCCGACCCGCAGGCCGTGCAGTCGGCCTTTGCGCAGGCGCGGGCCGAGCGCGGGGCGGTGACCGTGCTGGTCAACAACGCGGGCGCCGCCGAGAGCGCGCCGTTCCTGAAGACCTCGGTCGAGCTGTGGCAGCGCATGCTGTCGGTCAACCTCACCGGCAGCTTCCTGTGCGCGCAGGCCGCGCTGCCCGACATGCTTGATGCCGGCTGGGGCCGCATCGTCAACATCGCCAGCACGGCGGGGCAGAAGGGCTACGCCTACGTGTCGGCCTACACCGCGGCCAAGCACGGCGTGATCGGCCTCACGCGCGCGCTGGCACTCGAGGTGGCGCGCAAGGGCATCACCGTGAACGCCGTGTGCCCGGGCTACACCGACACCGACATCCTGCGCAACAGCGTCGCCAACGTGGTCGGCAAGACCGGCCGCAGCGAAGCCGATGCGCTGGCCGAGTTCTCCAGCGTGAACCCGCAAAAGCGCATCGTGCAGCCCGCCGAAGTGGCCGACGCCGTGCGCTGGCTGTGCGGCGAAGGCGCCGCGTCGGTCACGGGCCAGTCGATCTCCGTTTCCGGAGGAGAAGTCACATGAGTCGAAACGATGCTTCCCACGCCGTGCTGAGCGACGCCGAAGAACTCGGCCACGAAGCCCGCGCCGGCCATGAAGACCACGCCATGCTCAAGCTGTGGCTGCGCATGCTCGCGAGCACCACGCAGATCGAGGCCGAGATCCGGCGTCGTCTGCGCGAGCGCTTCGGCATCTCGCTGGCGCGCTTCGACTACATGGCGCAGCTGTACCGCTATGAAGACGGCCTGAAGATGCGCGTGCTCTCGCGCTACCTGATGGTCACCGGCGGCAACGTCACCGGCCTGACCGACGAGCTCGAGCGCGAAGGCATGGTGGCGCGCGCGCCCAGCCCCGACGACCGCCGCGCCTGGATCGTGAGCCTCACGCCCGAAGGCCGCAACGCCTTCGAAGCCATGGCCACCGAGCACGAGCAGTGGATCCTCGAGATGTTCTCGGGCCTGGACATGAAGACCGTCAAGCAGATGCACAACCAGCTCGGGCTGCTGCGCGTGCACGTGATGCGCGGCGACGGTGCGGTCGAGGACCGCGCATGAGCGGCGAGGGCGGTGGTGTGGAGTTCCAGCGCCCGCGCCTGATCCGCTTTTCCGACTGCGACCCCGCAGGCATCGTCTTCTATCCGCAGTACTTCGTGATGCTCAACGGCCTGGTCGAAGACTGGGTGAGCGAGGGGCTCGGCGTGGGCTACCACGCACTGATCGGCGAACGCCGCGTCGGCCTGCCGACCGTGAAGCTCGACGCCGACTTTCGCGCCGTGAGCCGCATGGGCGACCGCGTGATGCTCGGCCTCTCGGTGGCGCAGTTGGGCTCGCGCTCGATCACGCTCGCGTTGCGCTGCTTCGAGCCCACCATGGGCGAAGTGCGCATGCAGGTGCGGCAGGTGCTGGTGACGACCTCACTCGACACGCACCGCGCCATCGCCGTGCCGGACGACATGCGCGCGGCCATCCTGCGCGATGCGCCGGCCCTGGCTGCTGCCGAGCCCGCTGGCAAGGCCTGAAGGCCTGAGCAAGGCTAGGGCGCCGGCGCAGCGCCGTCGGCAGGCTCGAGCGCCTTCTTCTCCTGCGCGTGCTTCTTCAGCCAGCCGCTGAGCTCCCGCTTTCCCTTCGCATTGGCCTGGCGCCACGCCTCACGCGCGGCGGCCACGAAGCGCTCTTCCGCCGCATCGGGCGGTGCTTCTGAAGGCGCAGTGTTGTCTTCGTCGAGCCAGCCGGCGGCCACGTCGCAGTGCCGTTCGATCTGCCGTGCGAGCTTGTCGCCGATGGGCCGCGCACTCTTGATCTGGCTCCACATGCTCGGAGAGATTTCGAGCTTGCGCGCGAAGGCCTGGTCGAGGCCCTTGGCGGGCAGGCCCGCCGCGACGGCGTCCTCGAGAAAGCGGCGATGCAGCACAAGCGCATTGCGGCGGCGCGCGACGGTGGTATGGGGCACTGTTCAAAAACAACAACAAGACAAGAAAAGATTGTCCCGGTTGTTGACGTCGCCGTAAACACTCTTTACAGTTGCCTCCAATTCGCGGCACAAGCCGTCCCTTTTTTCCAACCCCTTACAGCCGACAGCGGCAATTTTTGACCAGGAACCATCGTGAACACCGCACTGACCCTCACCAGCATTCGACCCGCCTCGGGCCGACCGCTCGTGCGCGTCGGGTTCTGCCATGGTTTCGACATGCCGTCGCCCCTGTCGTTGTCTTCGCACCTGAACACCGCGTACGCCGCCAAAGCCGCAGCCCGTCTGCGTGTGGGTGGTCAGTTCGAGGCTCATCAGGTGCCCCCGGGTGGAGGTCGCGCGTAGGCGCGCATCTCTCAAGCTCTCTCGCAAAGAGGCCCGGACACCGCAAGGTTCCGGGCCTTTTTGTTTTTACCGCTTTCCATTTCGGGTGTGCCTTCACCCCACCGCCAGAAATTGCCGCGTCGACGGTCTGGCGGGATGTGCATGAGTTGATCACTCCTGTGCAGCGACGTTCGACGGGGCCGCGCCCAGCGCGCGGCCCGTCGCGTGAGGACACAACCGAAATGGAAGCGCGGGCAGGCTTTTCTTAGTTTTTCTTCCGTGTGTGGCGCAGCCTGGTAGCGCATCTGGTTTGGGACCAGAGGGTCGCAGGTTCAACTCCTGCCACACGGACCACACCCGAGCGGGACCGGGCCATGCCAACGCGTGGCGCGCCCGCGGAAACCGGCCGCAAAGATAGGGCGGCGCCGGAACCCGTCACCGGACATTTTTCAAGTCATTACTTTCTTTTTTCCGTTACCCACCCAGGAGGCCCTCATGCGCAAGCGCAACTCACCGATCCGGATGATCGCCGTGCACCCGGCACCGCTGCCGCGCAGGCACATGGTGTGGTCGCTGGCCCAGCGCTTCGGCGTGGGGCTCGGGCCGCGCGACGTGGCCGATCGCGCGTCGGCATTGCCGGACGGCAGCGAGGCGCCACTCGACAGCCTCGACCTCGATCAGCGCGTGCGCGCGTCGGGCGAGTGGTAGCCGCTCAGCACGGCTCGTCTTCTGTTTCTTCAATGGTGCGTGTAGCTCAATGGCAGAGCCGCGGGTTGTGGTCCCGCTGACAACGGTTCGATTCCGTTCGTGCACCCCATCCGTTCACCACAAGCCATCGCCGCGAAGGGAGGCGATTCGTCATGCATTCACACGTCCTGCAACTCGATATTCAGGGCACGCCGCAAGCCTGGATCTCGCTGGAGCAGGCGGTGTTGCACTACGCCACCGGCAACGTGGCCTGGGAAGACGGCGCGCTGCCGCTGGCCACGCTGCGCGGCGGCTTCAACGTGGCGCGCGGTGTGCAGTCGCGCATCGACGTCGCGCCCATCATCGCGCTGCGCGGTGCGTCGAAGATCAACCTCTTCGACGTCGTGCCCGGCGTGACCAAGGCCAAGCTGCTGCGCCGCGACCGCCACACCTGCGCCTACTGCGCACAGGTGTTCGCCGACCGCGACCTGCAGTGCGAACACGTCATGCCCGAGTCGCGCGGCGGCCCGTGGAGCTGGACCAACCTCGTGAGCGCTTGCGCCGTCTGCAACAACCGCAAGGCCGCGCGCACGCCCGAAGAAGCGGGCATGCCGCTGGTCTACCTGCCGTACGTGCCGAGCCGCTTCGAGAACTTCCTGCTCGAAGGCCGCAACATCCGCGCGGACGTGCACGAGTGGCTGGCCAAGCGCCTGCCGCGCGGCTCGCGGCTGCAGTAGCGCCACGCGCACAAAGAGAAAAGCCCGCTGCCCGTTGGATCAACGGACAGCGGGCTTTGCCTTGTGCGGCTCGCGGTGAGCGAGTGAGTGAATCAGTGGAGGCGTGGGCGGCTTGCTTGTTTGCTTGTGTTCAGCGCCCCGCGCCGAAGAAGCTGTAAGCCACCGCGGTGGCTGCTGCGAGCCCACCGAGCAAGATGAAGAGCACCTTCGTCGTACGGCGAGGGCCGCGCCGTGAACGGACCCAATGCTCCGGCCCGATCAGATCGATCGGAACCGTGGGTTTGCCTATGTCGGATGCCTTTTCCATGCCAAGAAATATAGCGCAGGCGCCAAGGCAAGAAGTTACAACGGCTTTTTGGCCCCATCGCACCGTGGCCGCTTGCCGACACCAGACAGAAACGTGTGAAATATTCCTCATGAACCAACAAATCATTCTCGAGAGCCTGGTCCGCGCCCTGGAGAGCTGGGTCCGCAACGCCTCCGCGGCCGAGCTGTGGCGCGTGCACCGCGAGGGCGGCCTGGGCGCATCGATCCGCACCGAAGGCGAGAGCGTCGTGCATGTGCGCATCGCGCTCGACGGCCCGCCCGATGCGCTGTCGAGCATCGGCAAGACCGATGGCCGCCTGCCCATGACCGAAGCGTTCAGAGGCGCCAACGGCGAAGCAGGGTGGGGCACCCCGCCACCGCAAGGCAGCGCCGAGCGCGAGCAGTGGTTTCTGTCGAGCGACGTGGCGCAGGAGCAGGCGCGGCAGTACCTGTTGGCGGAGGTGGCGGCGCGGCGGGATGCGTTGGTGCGGCGGGTGGAGGCGTGGGCCGCGGGTGCTGGTTGAGGCAGGCGGGCGGCTCGCAGCGCGATTGCCTTCGCGTGCGTCACTACAAGTCGACGCGAGTCCTCATTTGTTCACCGTGAGAGGCTTCCGCTGACGCGCTTCTCTCCCTACATTTGACCGACCGCCGCGCCTCACGGCGGGACATCGATGCACACCGCAGCGATGTCGATGTGAGGCACAAAAGGCGACGGCCAGGGTGCGCTAACACCCTGACCGTCTAACCAATCGACGTGCAAACCCTTGGAAGAGGCACACCAAATGGCTGATCAAATTATCGCCGGCCAAACCACGCCCGAATCCCACGACGCGAACCACCAGCCGGACGCGTCAGACATCCTTGAGAACAAGCTGACCCAGCTGCAGTCTTTGCTGAGTTGCTGCTATGGGGACGAGGGCGAGTGGTTTGAGGCGATTGGCCCCCGGCATCGGGACAACATCATGTGGATTGCCGCTGACTTGGCCGGCGATGCATCGAGACTGCTTCATCGTGCAATGGCAGACAGAATCTAGCGGCGTGCGTCAAGATGCTGTGATCGAGTGGCCGATCGATTGATCTGGCGTCGCATGTTGCCAATCCAAGTAGGTGCGGTTGAACGGTACGATCCGCCGCATGAAGTCGCTGCCATTTGCTGAGCTGCCGCCGGGAACTCCGCTGTCCGCTTGGCACGACGCCCTCGCTGGTGATTCTCAAACAGACTCTGAGCGCTATTTGACGGCACTCGCTCGCAGAGCATTTCTTACGCTTTGGAGCTATCCAAATGTGTTCACGGACGAGGGGCGAAGCAAGGGAAAGGGCGATGGCAAAGAGCTTTGCGATCTGCTGGTAATTTTTGGCAATGACATCCTGATCTTCTCGGACAAACAATGCGAATTCATCCCACACGCCGACGTCAAAGTGGCCTGGGGACGGTGGTACAAGCGAGCCATAGAGAAATCAGCTAACCAATTGGCCGGCGCGAAATCTTGGATCCTTCGCCATGCCGATCGGCTCTATTTGGATAGGCAGTGTCAACATCGCCTCCCGATAGAGATCCCCGATCTCGAGCACTGCCGAATTCACCTGATTGCAGTTGCGAAGGGCGCTACCGAGCATGCCGCTAGATATTGGGAAACTGTTGCGGTGGAGCATGCGGAGACGGGGATGCTTTTCGATCCGACGTCTGGCCCCAGTTCCGGAAGTTTGATGATTCGTACTGAAATCGTGGGCACCGATCACAGGGCCACACCCTTCCAAGTGGGGTGGCCTCTTGGTAGAGCGCACATGATCCACGTGTTTGACGAGCAGACACTCGACGTAGTTTTGGGTGAGCTGGACACCGTCCCGGACTTTGTTGCGTATCTTCGCAAGAAAGAAGAGTTCTTTAGGCGAGAGGAGGTACTCCTTGTCATTCCTGGCGAAGAGGACCTGCTTGCGAGCTATCTCTCGTCATCAACTTACGAGCTTGAGGGACCGAAATTTCCTGACATACCCCCCGGTGCCATGTTTCTTCTCGGTGAAGGTGAATGGAAAGAGCTGAAGACGAGCAAGCGCTATCGGAATCGGGTGAAGGCAAATCGAGTCAGCTATCTGTGGGATGCCCTCATCGAGTTTCAGACCTCACACATATTGGCTGGGTCTTCGGGTGTAGTACGTTTACCCGCTTCGCTTAACAGTCTCGCTCCTTCAGTACAGCAGGAGATGATTCTTCGAAAAATGGCGGAAGAATCGCGATCGACTCGGCGGATGCTTGGCGCGGCCGTTGATCGAGCACGTAGTGTCAAAAAGAAAGATACGCGATACACGTCGACCGTGCTTGGGCGTCGCGATAGCACGAGAGCGTATGTCGTCATGGCGCTGCCAACGCCTCGCGACATGCCGTATGAAACCTATCTAGAGCACCGGCGGCATCAACTGATGACCTATTGCGAAGGGTGCAAGCTCAAGAATCCGCACTTGAAGGAAGTGCTTGGTATCGCAATGGAGCCTTATTCGACGAGAACGATCTCGGTGGATTTCTTGCTCATGATCGTGCGCGACGAAAATCTTGTAGCGGACTCGGCTGAAATTCTTCAACAGAAGTTGAACGAAGAAGGCATGTGGCAGCCAGAGAAAATGAAGTGGTCGCGAGCCTCACTTCATGAACTTCCTGGAGGTCCATCGCTATGGCGCAGGATCTTGAGCAAGCTGCTTAAGCGTTCCTAGGATACGTAGACACCTTTGCAAGGTGCACAAGACGCGGTCCAGCTATCGCGAACGGGGCGCCACGCACTTGTTGCATCCCGATTGACTGCTAGCCCCTAGCACTGCGGGATGAGCATTCTGTTGTGCACGCCCATCAGTTGGCCCTGCCTCGAAGAAGCCAGCGGTTTCAGTACATCTGCTAGTCCATGCCGCACGGAAGACGCAGAGATCGTGGGTGTCAGATGCTTGCATGGGATTTTTAGGAGACATACGTTAAAGTGGGTTCACAACAGTGAGCCGAACGTTAACTATGAGCTGCCTGTGCGGAGAGATGAGCCCGTGTCAGATCTGAATCTCGGTGTGCCCGCATTTACGTTGGGCAAGATCTATCGCCGTAAGACGGAGCTTCACGAACCATTTGGAGGCAGCGGACAAAGCGGTATTTCACCGTCCGCGCACTTCCTCGTGGTTTTCTTGTTTACCGGTGATAGCGGTGAGCAGTACGGCTACAAGGATCACTTCGATGAGGATGGGACCTTCTTTTTCACGGGAGAAGGTCAGCGTGGAGACATGGTATTCAAGCGGGGAAATCTCGCGATTCGCGATCACTCTTCACAGGGCAAGGCGCTGCATCTCTTTCGGACGGTCGGAAAAGGCAAAGGGCAGAAGTACCTTGGGGAGTTTGTCTATCAAGATCACGAGTGGGTTGACGCGATCGATGCAGATAAAAGAACTCGAAAGGCGATCGTCTTTCGACTTGTGCCGGTGGCCCGCCTTGAACGAGACGAACTTGGAGAGACGAGCGAAAAGCCAATAGGCCTGACGCTTGAAGAGGCAAGACGCCGCGCAGTTGCGGCGGCGAAAACCGACGCTTCAAAGGATGGTAAGCAAGGGCATCGCATGCTTTACGAGAGAAGCCGCGCTGTTCGTGACTACGTGCTGCAGCGCGCCGCAGGTGTGTGCGAGCTTTGTGAACAGCCCGCACCGTTCCTTCGCAAAGGAGGAGGCCCTTATCTTGAGCCTCATCACACCACGCGCGTTTCAGACGGTGGACCGGACCACCCCCAATTCGTTGCCGCTCTTTGCCCCACCTGCCACCGCGAAGTTCACTATGGCGAATATGCGCAAGCGAGGAATACGGGACTTATTGAGAAACTCCAGAAGATCGAGCAAGGTGGCAACCGGTAGACGAAGGTCGCCGGAACGAACTTTTGTGGCCGACCATATGAAAAAAGCCCGCTATCTTTTGGATAGCGGGCTTTTCAATTGGTGCCGGAGAGATGAATCGAACACCCGACCTTCTCATTACGAATGAGCTGCTCTACCGACTGAGCTACACCGGCGAAGCCTCAGATTATAGCCAAAAAATCAAGGCTTCTCGGCGTGGTACTGCGTCAAACGCTCCACTTCGTGACGCGAACCCAACATCACGCTCACTCGCTCGTGCAGCTTGGTGGGCTTCAGGTCCAGGATGCGCTGCTTGCCGTTGGTGGCCGCGCCGCCGGCCTGCTCGACCAGCCAGCTCATCGGGTTGGCCTCGTACATCAGCCGCAGCTTGCCGGCCTTCTCGGGCTCGCGCTTGTCCCACGGGTACATGAACACGCCGCCGCGCATCAGGATGCGGTGCACGTCGGCCACCATGCTGGCAATCCAGCGCATGTTGAAGTCCTTGCCGCGCGGTCCTTCCTTGCCGGCCAGGCACTCGTCGATGTAGCGCTTCATGGGCTCGTCCCAGTGGCGCATGTTGCTCATGTTGATCGCGAATTCCTTGGTGTCGGCCGGAATCTGGATGTCTTCCTGCGTGAGCACGAAGCTGCCTTGCTCGCGGTCGAGCGTGAACATGGCCACGCCGTTGCCCACGGTGAGCACCAGGGTGGTCTGCGGGCCGTAGATGCAGTAGCCGGCGGCCACTTGCTGGCTGCCGGGCTGCAGAAAGTCGGCTTCCTGCACGCCGGGGGTGTCGTCGGGCTTCTTCAGCACGCTGAAGATGGTGCCGATGCTCACGTTGACGTCGATGTTGCTGCTGCCGTCGAGCGGGTCGAACATCAAGAGGTATTCGCCTTGCGGGTAGCGGTTGGGCACCACGTGGATGGTTTCCATCTCTTCGCTGGCCATGGCCGCGAGGTGGCCGCCCCATTCGTTGGCTTCAATGAGCACTTCGTTGGCGATGATGTCCAGCTTCTTCTGGATTTCGCCCTGCACGTTCTCGCTCTCGGCGGTGCCGAGCACGCCACCCAGCGCGCCCTTGTTGACGGCCTGGCTGATGCTCTTGCAGGCGCGGGCGACCACTTCGAGCAACAGGCGCAGCTGGCCGGGAATGAGGCCGTCGGCGCGTTGCTGCTCGACGAGGTAGCGGGTGAAGGAGATTTTTTGTTGAGCCATGGATCTTGTGGGGTTCAGTGGGTTCAGTTTCCGGCGAGGGCGCGGGTGACGACTTCGTGGGTGTCCTTGCTCAGGTCGGGCTTGGCGGCCACGCGGGCAATCGCTTCGCGTGCGGCACTGCGGTAGGGCTCGGCCAGCTTGCTCCAGCGGTCGAGCGCGCGCGCCAGGCGTGCGGCCACCTGGGGGTTGATGGCGTCGAGCTCGATCACGCGGTCGCTCCAGAACACGTAGCCGGCCGCGTCGGCGCGGTGGAAGGCGCCGGGGTTGCCGCTGCAGTAGCTGAAGATCACGCTGCGCGCGCGGTTGGGGTTCTTCAGCGAGAAGTCGGGGTGCTTCATGAGCTGCTTCACGAGCGGCAGGATGTCGCCGCCGCGGTCGCTGGCGCCGGCCTGCAGCGAGAACCACTTGTCGATGACCAGTGCCTCGTCCTTGAACATGGCGTGGAAGCGCGCGAGCGCCTGCGCCGCCAGGGTGTGGCCCGACGACACGAGGGCGTTGAGCGCATTGAAGCGGTCGGTCATGTTGCCCGCGTCCTTGAAGCGCTGCAGGGTCTTGCCGGGCCACACGGTGTCGCCCGAGGCGCGCGCCGCCAGGCACAGAAAGTTGAGCGCCATGCCGGCCAGCGCGCGGCGGCCCGACGAGGTCGGGTCGGGCGTGTAGGCGCCGGTGTCCTTGTTGTCTTCGTAGGCCTGTTCCCAGTCGGCGAAGAGGGCGGTGGCGAGCTGGGCGCGCATGGCTTCGCGCACGAGGTGCACGCGCTGCGGATCGACCACGTCGAGCTGTTCGGCAATGTAGGTTTCCGACGGCAGCGTGAGCACCAGTTCCTTGAAGGCGGCGTCGAGCTGCGGGTGGCGCAGCACGCCGCGCATGGCGTCGAGGTAGGCGTCGTTGAGCACCGGCGTGGTGTCGGTGGCGTGCGCGGCAATGGCTTGCAGCGCGGCGCGCAGGCCCAGGCGTTGGCCGGCTTCCCAGCGGTTGAACGGATCGGGGTCGTTGGCCAGCAGGGTGAGCAGCTGGGCGTCGGTGTACGCAAAGTCGAGGATCACCGGCGCGCTGAAGCCGCGCAAGATGGACGGCACGGGCTCGGCGTCCAGGCCCACGAAGGTGATCTGCTCGCCGGCGCGCGACAGCACGATGGTGCGGGTGCCGCGTGCCACGTCGCTTTCGCCCTCGAGCTGCATGGGCAGTTCGCGGCCGGTGGCGGCGTCGAGCAGGCCGATGTTCAGCGGAATGACGAAGGGTTCTTTTGTCTGCTGGCCCGGCGTGGGCGGGCAGCTTTGCACCACGCTCAGGGTGTAGCTGCGGTTCTGCGCGTCGTACACGCCGTGCGCGGCCAGGCGGGGCGTGCCGGCCTGGCTGTACCAGCGCTTGAACTGGGGCAGCAGGCGGGCCAGTTCGGAGTCGGGGTTGGCGTCGGCAATGGCCTGGGCGAAGTCGTCGCAGGTCACGGCCTGGCCGTCGTGGCGCTCGAAGTACAGGGTGATGCCCTTTTCGAAGCCCTTGCGGCCGACCAGCGTCTGCATCATGCGAACGACCTCGGCACCCTTTTCGTAGATGGTGACGGTGTAGAAGTTGCTGATCTCGATGTAGCTGTCGGGCCGCACCGGGTGGGCCATGGGGCCGGCGTCTTCGGGGAACTGGGCGGTGCGCAGCACGCGCACGTCCTCGATGCGCTTCACGGCGCGGGCCGAGGCATCGGCGCACAGGTCCTGGCTGAACTCCTGGTCGCGGAAGACGGTGAGGCCTTCTTTCAGCGAGAGCTGGAACCAGTCGCGGCAGGTCACGCGGTCGCCGCTCCAGTTGTGGAAGTACTCGTGGCCGACCACGCTTTCGATGTTGCTGTAGTCGGCGTCGGTGGCAGTGGCCTGGTTGGCCAGAACGTACTTCGTGTTGAAGATGTTCAGGCCCTTGTTCTCCATGGCGCCCATGTTGAAGTCGCTGGTGGCCACGATCATGAAGCGGTCGAGGTCGAGCGGAAGGCCGAAGCGGGCTTCGTCCCACAGCACGGAGTTGACCAGCGAGTTCATGGCGTGCTCGGTCTTGTCGAGGTCGCCGGCGCGCACGTACACCTGCAGCAGATGTTCCTTGCCGCTGCGCGCTTTGATGCGCTGCTCGCGCGCCACGAGCTTGCCCGCCACCAGGGCGAACAGGTAGCTGGGCTTCTTGAACGGGTCGACCCACTTGGCGAAGTGGCGGCCCTCGGGCAGCTCGCCCTGGTCGACGAGGTTGCCGTTCGACAGCAGCACCGGGTAGGCGGCCTTGCTGGCGCGCAGCGTGACGGTGTACATCGCCATCACATCGGGACGGTCGAGGAAGTAGGTGATGCGGCGAAAGCCCTCGGCCTCGCACTGCGTGAAGAAGGTGTCTTCGCTCACGAACAGGCCCATCAGCTTGGTGTTCTTGATGGGGCAGCAGGTGGTGAAGAGTTCGAGCTCGAAGGCGTCGGGCAGGCCGTCGATGACGAGCTGGTCGCCTTCCATGCGGAACGAGGCGCCCTGGCCGTTCACGAGCACGCGCGCCAGGTTGAGCTCGTCGCCGTCCAGGCGCAGCGGCTGGGCCGGCACCTCGGGGTTGCGGCGCAGCTGCATGCGGTTGAGCACGCGGGTCTTGGCGGGGTCGAGGTCGAAGGTCAGGTCGACGGTGTCGATCCAGAACGCCGGCGCGGCATAGTCTTCGCGGCGGATGGCAATGGGTTGCCCTTGGGCGTCACGCTGAAGCAGCATCGAGGGTCTCCAGAAAATTCGAATGGGCCAGTTCGTTGTAGTCGCGAACGGCGGCGATCACGTGGGGGCCGGCCAGCTCGGCGGCCGTATGGGTGCTGCACACGGCCACGGCGCGCATGCCGCCGCGGCGGGCCGCTTCGATGCCGAAGGGCGCGTCTTCGAAGACGATGCAGCGCTCGGGCGCCACGCCGATGCGGCGCGCGGCTTCCAGGAAGATCGCGGGCGTGGGCTTGCCCGAAAAGCCTTCGTCGCCGCCGACGATGGCCAGCGGCAGCGGGTCCATCTTCAGGCGCGACATGGCGAACGCGATGTTGTGCCGGTCGCCGGCCGTGCCCACCGCGACCTTCAGGCCGCGTGCCACCGCGGCCTTGGCGAAGGCGGTGAAGCCCGCCACTTCGGTGAAGTTGTCGTGGAAGAGCTCGCGGTAGATCTCTTCCTTCTCGTGCACCATGGCCTGGCACTCGGCATCGGAGAGCTCGCGCTCGAACAGCTCGCGCATGCTCTCGGTGCCGGTGCGGCCCGTGGTGCGCGCGAGGATCTCGCTCACGTCGAGCTGCACGCCGTGGCGCTGCGCGAAGGTCACCCACGAGCGCGCATGCCAGGGCATGGAGTCGATCATGGTGCCATCCATGTCGAAGATCAGGGCTTCGACCCTGCCGGTGTTCAGGCTCATCGGTCAGACGCCTTGCTTGAGCGAGGCTTCGATGAACACGTCGAGGTCGCCGTCGAGCACCTTCTGCGTGGCCGAGACTTCGACGTTGGTGCGCAGGTCCTTGATGCGGCTGTTGTCCAGCACGTAGCTGCGGATCTGGTGGCCCCAGCCCACGTCGGTCTTGCTGTCCTCGAGCTTTTGCTGTTCTTCCTGGCGCTTGCGCATCTCGTGGTCGTACAGGCGCGAGCGCAGGCGCTTCCACGCCACGTCGCGGTTGCTGTGCTGGCTGCGGCCGTCCTGGCACTGCACGACGATGCCGGTCGGGATGTGCGTCAGGCGCACGGCCGAGTCGGTCTTGTTGATGTGCTGGCCGCCGGCGCCCGAGGCGCGGAAGGTGTCGGTGCGCACGTCCGAAGGGTTGATCTCGATCTCGATCGAGTCGTCGATCTCGGGGTACACGAAGATCGAGGCGAAGCTGGTGTGGCGGCCGCCCGACGAGTCGAACGGCGACTTGCGCACCAGGCGGTGCACGCCGGTCTCGGTGCGCAGCAGGCCGAAGGCGTAGTCGCCCTCGACCTTGATGGTCGCGCCCTTGATGCCGGCGGTGTCGCCGGGCGTTTCGTCTTCGATCTGCGTCTTGAAGCCCTTGCGCTCGGCGTACTTCAGGTACTGGCGCAGCAGCATGCTGGCCCAGTCGCAGGCCTCGGTGCCACCGGCGCCGGCCTGGATGTCGACGAAGGCGTTCAGCGGGTCGGCCGGGTTGTTGAACATCCGGCGGAACTCGAGCTGCTTGATGTCGGCTTCGAGCGTGGCGGCGTCATCGGCAATGGCCTGCAGGCCATCGAGGTCGCCGTCTTCCTTCGACATCTCGAAGAGCTCGGTGTTGTCCGACAGCCCGTTGGTGAGCCGGTCGAGCGTGACGACCACGTCGTCGAGCGACTTCTTTTCCTTGCCCAGTTCCTGGGCCTTCTTCGGGTCGTTCCAGACGTTCGGGTCTTCGAGCGATGCGTTGACTGTCCTCAGTCGTTCAGCTTTGGCATCGTAGTCAAAGATACCTCCGTAAATCGACCGTACGGACGCTCAGGTCCGCGAGCATTGCGCCGATTTGGTTGATCTGTTCTGCGTCCATGGGGTGTCCTGACTGTGTGAGGTTGGTGTTCGGGGGAACCCGTCATTTTCTCACGGTCCGCCAACCCGCCAGGCAGCGCCCCTGTATTGCGCCTTCCCTCTCGGGGGGAAGGCGCGGGCACCGAATCAGAACGCCGGAATCAACGACCCCTTGAACTGCGTCTCGATGAAGCTGCGCACCTCCGGCGACTGGTAGGCCGCCACGAGGCGTTTGGCCCAGGGCTTGTCCTTGTCGGCGCGGCGCACGGCGATCAGGTTGGCGTAGGGGCTCTGGGCCGATTCCTTGATGACGGCGTCCTTGCCGAAGGACAGGCCGGCCTTCTCGGCGTAGTCGTTGTTGATGGCCGAAATGGCCAGGTCGTCGAGCGAGCGCGGCAGCTGGGCGGCGTCCAGAGACACCAGCTTGAGCTTCTTGGGGTTGGTCACCACGTCCAGCGGCGTGGCGTTGTTGTTCTTCACGGCCTCGGGCTTGAGGGTGATGAGCTTGGCCTGTTGCAGCAGCAGCAGGGCGCGGTTGCCGTTCGAGGGGTCGTTCTGGATGCCGACCGAGGCGCCGTCGGCCAGCTGGTCGATCGACTTGATCTTGCGCGAGTAGAAGCCCAGCGGCGCGGTGATGGTCAGGCCCACGGGCACGAGGTCGAAGCCGCGCGCCTTGATCTGGTTGTCCAGGAAGGGCTGGTGCTGGAAGGCGTTGGCGTCCAGGTCGCCGGCGGCCAGCGCCGCATTGGGCAGCTGGTAGTCGTTGAACACCACGACCTGGACGGTCAGGCCGTCCTTGGCGGCCACCTTCTTGACCACCTCGAACACCTGCTCGGCGCTGCCGACGGAAATGCCGACCTTGACGGTGTTCTTGTTGTCCTGCGCAAAGGCGGCGTTGCCAGCGAAAAGGGCGGTGACGAGGGTGGCGAGCACGAGGCCGCGGCGGCGGAAAGTGGAATGCATGGTGGCGCGAAATCGAAGAAATGAAGGCGCCGAATGTGGCATTGCCGCCGCGGATCGGGAACGAACCAATCCTCATATCGATATGGCGTCCACTCGCTTCATGTGGTCTTTCTTATCTGATTTTTCATATAAGCACGAGCCGATTTGTTCGTTCCCTTTCGGCTTGTTTCTTTTCATACTCGGCACCTTTTTGCGAACCTGCGCGGTCGCGCCTGTGCGGCCCGCGCCTTCTTTCATGACCTTCCCTTCGCCTGATGCGGCACGCGGCAACGCGGCGCCGGTCATCCGTCTTCAATCGGTGCAGAAGTCTTTCGCCTTGCCCAGCGGCGAGGTGTTCGACGCCGTGCAATCGCTCTCGCTCGAGATCCAGCAGGGCGACGTGTTCGGCCTGATCGGCAAGAGCGGCGCCGGCAAGTCGACCTTGCTGCGCCTCATCAACCTGCTCGAGCGGCCCGATGCGGGCCAGGTGTTCGTCGGCGGGCGCGACCTCACGACGCTGTCGCGCCGCGAGCTGCGCGACACGCGCCAGAACATCGGCATGATCTTCCAGCAGTTCAACCTGCTGCAGAACGCCACGGTGTTCGACAACGTGGCCTTCCCCTTGAAGATCCACGGCCGCCATTCGAAGGCCGAGATCAACGAGCGGGTGCGCGAGTGCCTCGACCTCGTCGGCCTGGCCGAGAAGATCGACACCTACCCGGCCCAGCTCTCGGGCGGCCAGAAGCAGCGCGTGGCCATTGCGCGTGCGCTGGCGCCGCGTCCGCAGGTGCTGCTGTGCGACGAGCCCACTTCGGCGCTCGACACCGAAACCACCCGCGCGCTGCTCGAAACGCTGCGCGACATCAACCAGAAGATCGGCGTGACCATCGTGATCGTCACGCACGAGCTCTCGGTGGTCGAGGTGCTGTGCCGCAACGTGGCCATCCTCGAAAAGGGCCGCCTCATCGAGCAGTTCGCCGTCGATGCCCCGAGCGAGGAACGCAAGACCGCGCTGGGCCGCGAGATCGACGAACTGGTGCGCCGCCGCGAACGCGAGTCGCGCGAACCCGTGGCGCCGCGCGTGGCGACCGCACAGCGCAACGCGCAGGAGCTGGCCTATGTTTGAGAACATCACCCCCATCCTTCCCGAGCTGTGGACGGCCACGGGCCAGACCTTCCTGATGCTGGCCATCGGCCTGTCGGCGGCGGTGCTCATCGGCGGGCCGCTGGGCATCCTGCTGTTCCTGCTGGGCCCGGGCCAGTCGCTCGAGAACAAGCCGGCGTTCCACATCCTCAACTGGATCGTGAACACGGTGCGTTCCTTCCCGTTCATCATCCTGCTGGTGGCGCTGGTGCCGTTCACGCGGATCATCGCGGGCACCTCCATCGGCCCGCTGGCGGCTGCGGTGCCGCTGTCGTTCGCGGCCATTCCGTACTTTGCGCGGCTGGTCGACCAGTGCCTGCGCGAGGTGCCGCGCGGCGTGATCGAGGCGGCGCATGCCATGGGCGCGTCGGAGCTGCAGATCGTCTGGCGCGTGCTGATCGTCGAGGCGCGCTCGGGGCTGGTGCTCGCGCTCACCGTGCTGGCCGTGAGCTTCCTGTCGTACTCGGCGATTGCCGGTGTGGTGGGCGGCGGCGGCATCGGCGACCTGGCGATCCGCTACGGCTACTACCGCTTCCAGACCGACGTGATGGTGCTCACCGTGGCGCTGCTCGTGGTGCTGGTGCAGATCCTGCAGTTCGTGGGCAACACCACGGCGCGCCGGCTCGACAAGCGTTGATTTTTTTCTTCCTTTCCTCTCATCTTTCAGTTCATTCCATGAAAACCGCACTGCTGCGCCGTTCCGTCCTCGCCGTTTCCCTCGTCGCGCTGTCGCTCGGCGGCCTCTCGCTGTCGGCGCAGGCGCAGGACGCCAAGAAGAACCTCGTGATCGGCGGCACCGCCGGCTCCAACGCCGACCAGCTCAAGGCCGGCATCATTCCGATCCTCGAGAAGAAGGGCTACAAGGTGAAGCTGGTCGAGTTCAACGACTACGTGCAGCCCAACCTCGCGCTGGCCCAGGGCTCGCTCGACGCCAATTTCTTCCAGCATCGGGTCTACCTGCAGAAGTTCTCGGCCGACCAGAAGCTCGACCTCGCCGAGCTGGTGCAGGGCCCGATCGCGCCCATGGGCGTGTACTCGACCAAGCGCAAGACGCTGGCCGACGTGAAGGAAGGCGACCGCGTGACGTTGCCGAACGACCCGAGCAACCTGGCGCGCGCGCTGGTGCTGCTGGAGCAGAACAAGCTGGTCACGATCAAGGCCGGCATCGATCCGCTGCGCGCGTCCGAGAAGGACGTGGCCGAGAACCCGAAGAAGCTCAAGTTCATTCCGCTCGAGGCCGCGCAGCTGCCGCGTTCGTTGGGCGACACCGAGTACGCCATCGTCAACGGCAACTTCGCGATCTCGTCGGGCCTGAAGCTCACCGAGGCCGTGGTGCTCGAGAAGACGCCCGACTACTACCTGAATGTGGTTGCCGTGAAGAGCGCCGACAAGAACGCCGCCTGGGCCAAGGACATCGCCGAGGCCTACCGCTCGAAGGAATTCAAGACGGTGGTCGACAGCAAGTTCCAGGGCTACGCCAAGCCCAGCTTCCTGCAGTAATCCACCACGCTTCAGCGAAGGACGCCCCATGCCCGTGCTCGCCGTATTCGATGGCCAGGCCAATTGGCGCGACACGCACGTGTGCGACGGCTGGATCAGCGACCACCTCGCGCGCCACGGCGTGCGCTGGGGGCGCGGCGAGGCCGACGGCCAGCGCACGCTCGACAGCGCGGGGCTGTTCTATCTGCCGACGGCGGAGGGGTATCTGGGGTTGCTGGTCGAAGGCGGGGAATGGGTCGCCATGCCCGCCGGTGCGCCGCATTTCTTCGATGCGGGCGAGGCCGCTTCGCCCGACGGGCTGCCTGCCGCGTTGCCGCGCTTCGAGGCCTTTGTCGAAGAGGTGCTCGCGATGACGGGCAACGACGCGAGCGACGAGTAGGTCAGCGCGGGCCCAGGCGGCCCGTCGCCTCCCAGGCGTCGCTCAGGCCGGCGCCGTCGTCGGGCTCGGGCGCGCCGAACGCGACGGTCCTTGCGTGTAGCGGTCCATCGCCAACCCGTCCGTGCGGATCTCCGGCCGCTGGCCCGTCACCAGGTCCGAGATCAGCTTGCCCGAGCCGCAGGCCATGGTCCAGCCCAGTGTGCCGTGGCCCGTGTTCAGGAACAGGTTCGGGTAGCGCGTGGCGCCGACGATGGGCGTGCTGTCGGGCGTCATCGGGCGCAGGCCGGTCCAGAAGCTGGCGTTGGGCAGGTCGCCGCCCGGGAACAGGTCGCTCACGACCTTCTCGAGCGTGGCGCGGCGCGCCGGGTTCAGGCGCAGGTCGAAGCCCCCGAGCTCGGCCATGCCGCCCACGCGGATGCGGTTGTCGAAGCGCGTGACGGCCACCTTGTAGGTTTCGTCGAGCACGGTCGATTGCGGCGCGAGCGATTCGTCGAGCAGCGGCACCGTGAGCGAGTAGCCCTTGACCGGGTACACGGGGATGTCCAGGCCCAGCGAGGCGATGGCGGCGCGCGAGTAGCTGCCGAAGGCCATCACATAGCGGTCGGCCGTGAGGATCTTGCCGGCACGCGTGCGCACGCCGGTGATGCGGCCGCCGTCGGTCTCCAGGCCGTCGATGGTCTGGCCGAAGCGGAAGTCCACGCCCAGGCCGCGTGCGATCTCGGCGAGGCCACGCGTGAACAGGTGGCAGTCGCCGGTTTCGTCGTTGGGCAGGCGCAGGCCGCCCGTGAGGCGATCGCGCGCGCCGGCCAGGCCGGGTTCGACGCGCGCCAGGGCGTCGCGGTCGAGCAGTTCATAGGGCACGCCGCATTCCTCGAGCACGGCGATGTCGCGCTGCACCGCGTCGAGCTGCGCCTGCGTGCGAAAGAGTTGCAGCGTGCCGCCGGTGCGGTGCTCGTACTGCAGGCCGGTGTCGGCGCGCAGTTGCTGCAGGCAGCCGCGGCTGTATTCGGCCACGCGCATCATGCGTTCCTTGTTCACGGCGTAGCGCTCGGGCGAGCAGTTGCGCAGCATGGCGGCCATCCAGCGCAGTTGGAACAGCGTGCCGTCGGGACGGATCGACAGCGGCGCATGCTTCTGGAACATCCACTTGATCGCCTTCAGCGGAATGCCGGGCGCGGCCCACGGCGTCGAGTAGCCGGGCGACACCTGGCCGGCATTGCCGAAGCTCGTTTCCTCGGCCGGACCGGCCTGCCGGTCGAGCAAGGTGACTTCGGCGCCGGAGCGCGCGAGGTAGTACGCCGTGGTGGTGCCGATCACGCCGCCGCCGAGAACGATGACTTTCATGGTGTATCCGCTGATCTGAATGGAATGATGTGAATCTAAAGTGCACAATGCAGTGGATTCCATTGTTTTTAGGTCTTTGGCCGTGAAAATCGCTGCCAAAAACCGTCCAAGGCCCCGCGCGGAGTGAAATGCCCGAACTCGACCGAATCGACCGCAAGATCCTCGACCTGCTGCAGCGCCAGGGCCGCATTTCCATGACCGAACTGGCCGAGCGCATCGGCCTGTCGGCCTCGCCCTGCGCCGAGCGCGTCAAGCGCATGGAGCGCGACGGCGTCATCAGCGGCTACCACGCGCACGTGTCGCCCGAGGCGCTGGGCAAGACGCTGCTGGTGTTCGTGGAGATCAAGCTCTCGGCCAAGTCGGGCGACGTGTTCGACAAGGTGAAGCAGGAGCTGCTGCACATGCCCGAGGTGCTCGAATGCCACCTGGTGTCAGGCAGCTTCGACTACCTCGTGAAGGCGCGCCTGAGCGGCATGAGCGAGTACCGGCACCTGCTGGGCGACATCCTCAAGAAGCTGCCGGTGGCGGCCGAGTCGCACAGCTACGTGGTGATGGAAGAGATCAAGGAAACGCTGATGCTGGCGGTGGACCGGTGAGCGCCGCCGCCATCGTCATCCGGCCCTGGCGCCTGGCCGACTTCGACGCGGTGAAGGCCATCCTCGACGACACCTTCGCGAGCACCTGGCTGCCGCAGCTCACGCCCGAGGCCGCCAAGGCCTATGCCGACAGCGGCGAGCCCGTGGGCTACATCGACGAGAGCGGCCCGGCCTTCTTCGTGGCGGAACTCGAGGGCGAGGTGGTTGGCATGGTGCACTGGGAGTATGACTTCGTGCAGGCCCTGCACGTGCCCGCCGCGCACCAGCGCAAGGGCATCGCCCGCGCGCTCATGGCCTTTGCCGAAGCCGGCATGCGCGCCGACGGCGTGGCGCAGGCGCGGCTCGAGACCGACACCTTCAACACGCAGAGCCAGGGCCTGTATCGCGCGCTCGGCTACCGTGAGGCCGGCCGCTACCCCGACCTCGAATGGCACAGCGGATTCACGACCATCCTGTATGTGAAAGACTTGGCCTGAGCTTTCTTTCCACCCCTTCAAGGACATCGGCATGACCCTCTCGATCCGCCGCGACGGCACCACCGGCACGCGCCACATCCTCAAGATCCGCAACCACGAGATCCCCGTCGATGCCTCGCCCGCGGGCGGTGGCAGCGACGGCGGTGCCGAGCCGCACGACCTGTACGACGCGTCGCTGGCGGCCTGCAAGGCGCTCACGGTGCTGCTCTATGCGCGCCGCAAGGGCATTCCGGTGGAAGACATCGAGGTCGTGGTCGACCGCGACGACAGCGAGGAACGCAAGGGCATCTACCGCCTGAAGTCGGGCCTGCGCCTGACGGGCGACTTGACCGAGGCGCAGCGCGACGAGTTGCTGCGCGTGGCGGGCAAGTGCCCCGTGCACAAGCTGATGACCGAGGTCAAGACAGAGATCGAGACCGGCTGGGCCGACTGAACGCGTTGCGTCCCTACTTGGCCGCTTTGGCCAGCTTGCGCGCCGCCGCCACGCGCTTGGCATAGCGGTCGCCCCAATCGGCCAGCGGCCCCAGCGCCGCATTGAGCGTGGCGCCGAGCGAGGTCTCGGAATACTCCACGCGCGGCGGCACTTCGTGGAACACCTCGCGGTGCACGAGGCCGTCGGTTTCCATCTCGCGCAGCTGCTGGATCAGCATCTTCTCGCTGACCTCGGGCAGCAGCCGCTTCAGCTCGCCGAAGCGGTAGGGCTGCAGGTGCAGCTCCCACAGGATGACGGCTTTCCACTTGCCGCCGATGACCTCGAACGCGGGGCCGATGCCGCAGTTGTAGGGCTTCTTCGCTGCCATCTCTTGCTCCTTGCGATTCCAATACTTCCTATTTGGTAAGTACCTTACTTTATCGTAGGTACTTGACCATGTGGAAGTGTAATTTCTACCATGCAGGCGTCATCAACCACCACTGCATCGGATTGCCATGAGCAACATCAACAAGGAAGTTTCGGTTCTGGGCCTGGGCGCCATGGGCGTCGTCATCGCGCGGCTCTTTCTCGACCAGGGCTACAAGGTCACGCTGTGGAACCGCACGGCCGACAAGGCCGACGCGCTGGTCGCCCGTGGCGCCGTGCTGGCGCGCAGCGCGGCCGAGGCCTTGCGCGCCAGCCGCATGGCCGTGATGTGCGTGTACGACTATCGCGCCGCCGACGCGATCTTCGCGATGGACGGTGTGGCCGCCGCCATGGACGGCCGCCTGCTCGCACAGCTCACCACCGGCAGCCCGAAGGACGCGCGCGAGGCCGAGGCCTGGGCGCACAGCCACGGCGCCGCCTACCTCGAAGGCGCGATCCAGGCCGCGCCGGACCAGATGGGCCGCCCCGACACGCCGCTGCTGGTGTCGGGTGCGCAGGCCGTGTTCGCCGAGGCCGAGCCCTTGCTGAAGGTGCTGGCCGGCGGCATCGTCTACCTCGGCGAGAAGGCCAGCGCGGCCGCGGCCATGGACCTGGCCACGCTCTCCAGCATCTACGGCACGATGCTTGGCTTCCTGCACGGTGCGCGCATCGCCGAGCACGAAGGCTTCGACGTCGCCGAGTTCGGCCGCATCGTGGCGGGCATCATGCCGACCTTCGCGGGCTTTCTTCAGCACGAGGGCGCGGTCATCCAGTCGGGCGACTTCACGATCACGCAGAGCCCGATGCGCATTTCGGTCGAGGCCACGCAGCGCATCCTGCAGACCGCGCAGGAGGCGGGCATCAACACCGAGTTCCCGGCCTTTGCCGCGGGCCTGTTCCAGCGCGCCGATGCGGCGGGGCTCGGCGGCGAGGAACTGGCGGCGCTGATCAAGTTGCTGCGCAAGTAAGGATCAGGCCCAGCGCATCGACTGGATCGCGCGCACCACCTCGGCCTCGCGTTCCATGAAGAAGTCGGTGTGGTTGCAGTGGTCCAGCGTGAGCCGGTGCGAGGTCTGCAGCGCGGTGGCGAGGCGGTCGGCGTCGGCGCGGCGCACGCGGCGGAAGATGCGCAGGAAGTCGGCGGCGTCCTGGCCGGTCTGCGCATCGAGCGGGCGTTCGAGCCAGGGGAACAGGTCGCGCTGGTCGAATGGCAGCGCGCTCACCACCAGCGCCGGCGCGCGCACCGGCCGGTAGTCGGGCGAGAAGCGGTGGGCCGCGGTGTCCATCGCGGTCTCCACGGCGTCGGGCGTGTTGGGCCGCACGCTGCCGTCGGCCAGCTCGTCGAGCGCGTCGCGCAGGTTGGCTTCGAGCGCCGGCCACCAGTTCTTCGACTTGCGCCGCAGGTAGGCAATGGCCGCCTTCATCGAACGGCCGTCGTCGGGCGTGGGCGCGGGCTCGTCGAGCCGGCGGTTCATCGGCGGGTCTTCGCCGGCGGTGTCGGCGTCCTTCGTGTAGTCGAAGGTGGTATCGAGGTACACCAGGCCGCGCACCCGCTCGGGAAAGCGGCCCGCGAAGCGCGTGAGCTCGTTGCCCGCGATCGAATGGCCGCCGAGCACCACGCGCGTGAGGCCGAGCGCATCGCACAGCGCGGCCAGGTCGTCGACCAGCGAGTCGACCTCGTAGTGCTGCGTGGCGCTCTTCACCGGCAGCGGCTTGTCCGACAGGCCGTAGCCGCGCCGGCTGACCGCGAGCACGCGCGAGGCGGCGCCGGCCGCGACCAGCGCGGGCGCCAGGCTGTCGAAGCAGCGCGCGTTGCCGCCGAGGCCGGCGAGCAGCACGAGCACGGGGCCACCGTCGTCGCTGCGCTGCCAGTCGCGCACCTGCAGCGAGACGTCGGGCGTGGTCGACACTTTCACGCGGCGGTCGGTGGCGGCCACGGGAAGGTCGTTGCCGATGGGAGTGGGGCCGGCGTTGCCGCCGCCACCACCACCGCCGCAAGCGGCCAGCCCGGCCGCGCTGCCCAGGAGCACGGCGCGCAGCAGGTCGCGGCGCTGGAAGTGAAGCGGGTTCGCCCAGTGCGGGCGGACCGTGGAAAGACAGGGGCGAGGCACGTCGGGGCTCCAGGCAGGAAGAAGAAAACAGGAGCCTTGCAGTGTGGGCATGCCGCCTGAAGAAGCCCTGCAGCCTTCATGAAGGCTTCCTGAAGCGCAACGACGGGGTGTGGCAGATACTTCGGCCACTTCCCGGAACCGGGCTTGTTCGCTTGGAATCCTTCCCATGAATCTTTTGCTTGTTGAGGACGATCTTGATCTTGGCAACGGCGTGCGCATTGCGCTCGCCAACCAGGGCCTGGACGTGGTGTGGGTCCGCCGGCTCGACGACGCCTTGCGCACCCTCGACAACGGCGCCTTCGACATGGTGCTGCTCGACCTGGGCCTGCCCGACGGCGACGGGCTCGACCTGCTGCTGCGCCTGCGCCGCACCCGCCAGATATTGCCGGTGCTGGTGCTGAGCGCGCGCGATGCGCTCAACGACCGCCTGCGCAGCCTGGACGACGGCGCCGACGACTACCTCGTGAAGCCCTTCGCGCTGGCCGAGCTGCTGTCGCGCGTGCGGGCCCTGGCGCGCCGCAGCTACGGCTTCAACGACGAGACCATCCGCATGCGCGGCCTGGCGCTGCACGAACCCACGCGCGGCGTGATCGTCGATGGCGAGCCGGTGGAGCTGTCGCGCTGCGAGTTCGACCTGCTGGCGCTTCTGCTCAAGCGCACCGGCCGCGTGGTCACGCGCCGCGTGATGGAAGAGCAGGTGCTGCCCGGCGGCCAGGCCAACGGCAGCAACTCGCTCGAGGTGCACATCTCCAACCTGCGCAAGAAGATCGGGCAGGGCTACATCCGCACGGTGCGCGGCATCGGCTACGTGATCGACACCCAGTCGCTGGTGCGGAGCCCGTCGAAATGATGCGCCAGCTGGCGCGCGGCTGGAAGAACTGGAACCAGCCGTCCCTGATGCGCCGCCTGCTGGTGGCGCAGATGGCCGTGGTCGCGCTGCTGTGGACCTCGGCCGTGGGGCTGCTGCTGTACGACTCGTACAAGGACCCGGGGCTGCTCCGGTTCACCAGCATCTTCAAGGCGGCGATCTCCATTGCGCAGAAGCTGGAGGACCAACCCGAGCGGCAACGAGAGGCACTCGAGGCCTTCGACGCCGCGCTCATCGAGGCGCTCAGCGACGGCGACGAAACCAACGAAGCCCTGGCGGTCATGCAGGTGTGGCAGCACGGCAAGCTGATCTACAACTCGCGCGCCGGCGTGCCCGTGCTGCTGAACTCGGTGCCCGACCGCAACGAGACCGTGGTCGCGGGCGGCCGCGAGTGGCGCGCGCGCACGATGGCTTCGCCCATCGCCGACACCCGCGTGGTGCTGGCCGAGCCCAGCGTGTGGCGGCTGGCCGTCACCGTGCTGTCGCGCGGCTACTACCTGCTGCCGCTGGTGATCAGCCTGCCGTTTCTCGTCTTTCCCGCGTGGCTGTCGGTGCGGCTGGCGCTGCGTCCGTGGCGCCAGGTGAGCCGCGAAACCGCCGAGCGCGGTCCCGACGACCTGACGCCGCTGTCGTACACGCCGCCGCACAAGGAGCTCAAGCCGATGGTGCAGAGCATCAACAGCCTGCTGCTGCGGGTGCGCGACAGCACCACGCGCGAGCGCAGCCTGATCGCTGACGCGGCGCACGAGTTGCGCACGCCGCTGGCGGCCATGCGCGTGAACGTCGAGGCGCTGAAGGAGCAGAGCAGCGACGAGGGCCAGCGCGAGCTCATGGCCAACCTGCTGCGCAGCAACGACCGCGCGGCGCGGCTGGTGGGGCAGCTGCTGCAGCTCATGCGCAGCGACGCCGTCGCCACCAACGCGCTGCCGGTGATGCTGTCGCTCGACGGGCTGGTGCAGGACCGGCTGGCCATGATCGAGGGCCTGGCGCGTGCGCGCGGCGTGGAGCTCGAACTGGTGTGCGACGACGCCGTGCCGGTGCTCGGCGAGCGCGAGAGCCTGGTCTCGATGATCGACAACCTGATCGACAACGCGATCAAGTACAGCCCCTGCGGCGCCACCGTGACGGTGCACGTGGCACGCGAGGGCGCGCGGGCGCTGCTGACCGTGGCCGACACGGGCCCGGGCATTCCGCCCGCGCTGCGCGAGCGCGTGTTCGACCGCTTCTTCCGCAACCCCGACCAGACGCAAAGCGGCAGCGGGCTGGGCCTGGCCATCGTCAAGTCGGTGGTCGATCGGCACGGCGGCGACGCGGTGCTGGGGGAGGCCCCGGGCGGCGGCCTGCTGGCCACGGTGCGGCTGCCGCTGGCGCAGGCCGACGTGCCGCAGCCCCTGCTCGTCGGCGCCTGAGCCCGGGGGAAAAGGCCCCGGCCGGGCCTGTTTCGGGGCAAGGATTTACACTAGCCGGCTCCCCCGGCGCTCGTCTACAGGACACTTTCACCAATGAAGTGGGTCATTCTTGCCATCTTCGTGCTCAGCGCACTCTACGTTCACTTCCGCGGCCAGGTCCGGCACAAGTTCTTCAGACAGCTCTCTGATCACTCGACCTTCCTGGCGCCGCTGAACGTCTTCATGTACCTTTTCTCGAAGGTGCCCGGTACGCCGTACCTGTCGCCCGCGCAGTTCCCCGAGATGCGCATCCTCGAGGAAAACTGGGAAGTGATCCGCGAAGAAGCGCTGGCCATGCGCAACGGCGGCAGCATCAAGGCCTCGAGCCAGTTCAACGACGTGGGCTTCAACTCCTTCTTCAAGAGCGGCTGGAAGCGCTTCTACCTGAAGTGGTACGACGATGCGCACCCTTCGGCCGCCGTGCTGTGCCCGCGCACCACCGAGCTGCTCAAGGGCATCGGCACCATCAAGGCCGCGATGTTCGCCGAGCTGCCCCCGGGCAGCCGCCTCGTGCGCCACCGCGACCCGTTCGCCGGTTCGCTGCGTTATCACCTGGGCCTGTGGACGCCGGGCGTCGAAGGCTGCTACATCGACGTGGACGGCCAGCGCTACCACTGGCGCGACGGCGAGGCCGTGGTGTTCGACGAGACCTACATCCACTACGCCGAGAACACCACCGACCACGACCGCGTGATCCTGTTCTGCGACATCGAGCGTCCGCTGAAGTACCGCTGGGCCAGCGCCGTGAACCGCTGGTTCGCCAAGAACCTGCTGGCCGCCGCCGCCTCGCCCAACGACGCGGGCGACAAGACGGGCGGGCTGAACCGCGCCTTCAAGTACATCTACCAGATCCGCGTGGTCGGCAAGCGGCTGAAGGCCTGGGACAAGCGCGCGTACTACCTGGTCAAGTGGACGATCTTCGGCGGCCTCGCCCTCTGGATTTTTTGGTAACCGACGGCGCTCACGCCTCGGCCAGCACCAAACGGGCACGCGGCGCGCGACGCCAGCACACCAGGCCCGCCAGCAGCACACCACCGAGCACGTCGAGCAGCACGTGCTGGCGCGTGGCCAGCGTCGAATAGACGATCCCCGCGGCCCACAGCACGTTCACCCATTGCGTCCACGCGGGCGCCTGCACGCTGCGCAGCTGGCGGCCGAGCCACACGGCCGCGAACACGGCGAAGGCCACATGCAGCGACGGGAAGGCATTGCCGCCCGCATCGGCGCTCTTGAGGAATTGCAGCGCCGGGTACTGCGACCAGTCGATCGCGAAGCTCGGCACCACCGTCGGAAAGCACCAGAACACCGCCAGTCCGATGGCCGCCATGAGCGCGGCGCCGCGTGCGCAGGCCCACAGCTCGGCCTTGTTTTTCGTGAAGGCCGGCGCCAGCGAGATGTAGAACCACAGCGAGCTGTACAGCAGCATCGCGTCGTCACTCACGTCCACCCAGTGGTCGATGGCGGTGAGCGGCATCACCGTCGGCACCGAGGGCGGGTGGTGCATCACCCAGAAGTACAGGACGAAGAAGCCCGAGATGCCGAGCGTGGTGCCGATCATCTTCACGACCCACAGCGTGGCGAAGCGCTGCCCCAGCGCCAGGTGCCAGGGCGTGACGAGGAGGGCGGCGGGGTTCGGGCGGGAG